>NZ_JAGQCO010000026.1:0-33878 GCF_024346235.1 Cyanobium sp. BA5m-21 | reverse complement strand
AGGGAGGGATTCGAACCCTCGACAAGAGTTGCCTCCTGTAACTCCTTAGCAGGGAGCCGCTTTCAACCACTCAGCCACCTCTCCAGGGGCTTGACGACTTTATCAGTGAGCCCTATCGCCTGGGGCCTCCCAGGCGGCTTGGGCGGCGGTGAGTCGTGGCAGGCGGTGCTTAAAGCCGCAGAGGATTTCCCAGGGGATGGTCTGGCAGCGATCGCTCCAGTCGGTAGGGGTGATTTGTTCGCTTCCCTCCTGGCCCAGCAGAGTCACCACCGACCCCACCTCCAGTCCCGGGCAGTCGGTTGCATCGAGCACCAGTTGGTCCATGGTGATGGCTCCCACTTGGGGCAGACGTTGGCCTGCAAACAGCACTTCCAGCTGGTTGGAGAGCTGGCGAGGCACGCCATCGGCGTAGCCAATGCCAACAACGGCCAGACGGCTGGGGCGGCTGGTGCGGAAGCGATGGCCGTAGCTCACCCCCACCCCGCTGCCCGCCTCCCGAATCAGGCTGACGCGGGCGTGCAGGGTCATCGCTCCCTGCAGGGGAGTGACAGAAGCCAGGTGGGCCGCCGGACTGTGACCATATAGCGCCAGGCCGACTCGCACTAGGTCGTAGTGCAGCCCTGAGCTGCGCAGGGTGCCGGCCGAGTTGGCCAGGTGGCGGATGCCAGCCGGCAGACGCTGGTGCTCCAGGGCCTGCAGTACCGTCTCGAAAAGCCGCTGCTGTTGATCGGTGAGCCCGTCATCGGCGTCCGCTGATGCATCGGCACTGGCGAGATGGGAATAGAGACCGGCCAACTGCACGGCTTCCAGTTCCGTGATCGCGGCCACGAGTCTGGGCCCCTCCTGCCAATCGGCCCCGAGCCGAGCCATGCCAGTGTCGAGCTTGAGCTGCAGGGCCATCGGGCGGCCTTGGCCGCTGGCGAGGTTTTGGCAGAGCAGGGCTTCGCGCATGCCGCTGATAGTCGGCATGAGCTGCCAGTGCAGACAGCTGCGCAGCTCCTCTACCTGGGTGAGGTTGCCGAGCACCAGGATTGGTGCTTCGATGCCGGCCCTGCGTAGCTCGATGCCTTCGCTCAGGGTCGCGACACCGCACTGACTAGCTCCACCAGCGAGGGCGGCCCTGGCCACGGGGATCGATCCATGGCCATAGCCGTCGGCCTTGACCACAGCCATCAGCTCGGTGCCATTGCCTATGCAGCGTTTCAGGCTGCGGGCGTTGGCACTTATGGCGCCGGTATTCACCTCTACCCAGGCCCGTTGCCGAGCCAGGCTGGCCTCATGGGCCTGGGCACTCCAGCTGGTCTCAGTCGCCTGGGTCACGGATTACAGCGAAGATTTCCACTAGCATGCCGCCGATCACGGGTGCTGGCATGGGCCATGTTCTCGTTCTAAACGCGTCTTACGAGCCCCTCAACATCACCACCTGGCGTCGTGCGGTGGTGATGGTGCTGAAGGGGAAGGCGGAGGGGCTTGAGCATGACCCGGTGCGCAGGATTCGCGAGGACACCCTGCTCCCCACCGTGATCCGCCTGCGTCATTTCGTGCGGGTGCCCTACAAGCCGTTGCCCCTGACCCGCCGCAACCTGTTTCACCGCGATGGCCATCGCTGCCAGTACTGCGGGGCCAGCGCTCAGCAGCTCTCTGTCGACCATGTGGTGCCCCGCAGCCGCGGTGGCCTCGATACCTGGGAAAACGTCACCACAGCCTGTCTGCCCTGCAATGTTCGCAAGGGCAACCGCACGCCGCGGGAGGCCGCGATGCCCCTGCTGCGTCCACCTCATCGGCCCCTGGGCAGCTTCAGCTTTGAAGCCAGTCGCCAGATTTCGGCAGGGCAGCATGGCGAGTGGGCCAAATATGTAATTGGGGCTTGAGAGCGCTCAGCTGGCTACCTGTTGGGCCAGCTCCTCGAGCTGGCGGCTCTGATCGGCGGCGATTGAGGCACTGATCAGGTCGTGGAGCTGGCCGTTGAGCACCGGCTCAAGCGCGAAGTTGCGGCCTAGGCGGTGGTCGGTGGTGCGGCTGTCTTTGAAGTTGTAGGTGCGGATTTTCTCGCTGCGGTCGCCGCTGCCTACCTGGGCCAGCCTGGTGGAGCGCTGCTGGGCGTTGGCTTCTGCCAGCTGGCGCTCATAGAGCTTTGCGCGCAGGATTTCCATGGCGCGCTCGCGGTTCTGCAGCTGGGAGCGTTGCTGGGTGCAGAACACCCGAATGCCGGTGGGCTTGTGCAACAGGTCTACGGCAGTTTCGACTTTGTTGACGTTTTGGCCGCCGGCGCCACCGGAGCGGGCGGTACTGATTTCGATGTCGCCGGGGTCGATCTGAACCTCCACGGGATCGGCCTCCGGCATCACGGCGACCGTGGCGGTTGAGGTGTGCACCCGGCCCTGGGACTCGGTGGCCGGCACCCGTTGCACCCGATGCACGCCGGCCTCAAACTTCAGCTGGCTGAAAACCCCATCCCCCTTGATGGCGAGGATCAGTTCTTTGTAGCCCCCGAGCTCGGCTTCGGAGGCGCTCACCGGTTCCACCCGCCAGCCCACCCCTTGGGCGTAGCGCTCATACATGCGGGCTAGATCGCCGGCCCAGATCGCCGCTTCATCGCCACCGGCGCCGGCGCGGATCTCCAACATCACGCTGCGCTCATCGCGGGGGTCTCGGGGCAGCAGGGCCACCGTGAGCTTGTCGAGCAGGCTGGCCGTGGCTTCCGCCAGGGTTGCCAGCTCCTCGTTGACCAGTTCCTCCATGGCGAGGTCGCCCCGATGTTCTTTCAGCAGGGCGCGAGCTTCTCGTTCTTCCTGCTGCAGTTTCTGCAGGCTCAGGTGGTCCTGCACCAAGGGCTCAAGGCGAGCCCTCTCGCGGGCGATGGCCTGCATCTGGCTGGGATTAGCCGCCACGGCTGGATCGGCCAGCTGGCGTTCCAGGGTCTCGAAGGTGCGGCGGGCCGTCTCCAGACGCTCATGCAGCAGGGAAGGATCCATCAGCGAGATAGGAGGAGCCCGCATGGGCACCAGACAACACAAAGCCGGGTGCCCGTAAGCACCCGGCTGGGGGGTTCAATCAGGCCTGCAGAGATCAGGCTTCGGCCACAGCGGGGGCCTCGGTCTCAACTTCGGTTGCAGCTTCGGCCGAGGCCTCAACCTGGGTCTCCTGCTTAGCAGCGGCGTTGGAGAGTGAATCTGCTCCACCCATGCCGTACTTGCGCATAAAGCGGTCTACACGGCCCTCGGTGTCGAGGATCTTTTGGGTGCCTGTATAGAAGGGGTGGTTGCCACTCCACACATCGACGTGGAGTTCGGGGGAGGTGGAACCGGTGGTCATAACCACCTCTCCGTTGCAAATCACCTTGGCATCGGGATACCAGGTGGGATGAATTTCGGCCTTGGGCATGACGGGGAAGGGGCTGATGGCGGAGGGAAGAAATCAGCGCTTGGAGAACTGAGGCGCCTTACGAGCTTTCTTCAGGCCGTACTTGCGACGCTCCTTGGCGCGGGGGTCGCGGCTGAGGTGGCCTTCTGTTTTAAGGGGTTTGCGGTTGTCCGGGGACAATTCACACAGGGCACGAGCTGCACCCTGCTTGATGGCGTCGGCTTGGCCGGTAAGCCCACCACCACGCACATTCACTAGCAGGTCATAGTCAGTTGCAAGCCCGAGAGTCTGCAGTGGTGCTTTGACCGCTGCGAGATAAACAGGGTTGTAGTTGAGGTAATTGTCCCCAGGGCGACCGTTGATGGTTACGGTGCCGGTCCCGGGAACCACACGCACTCGGGCTACTGCCGTCTTACGACGACCCGTACCCCAATAGACGACTTTGTTAGTGCTCATCGGGCGGCAGTGGCGGGATCGAGGGCTAGGGCTTGGGGTTGTTGGGCAGCATGGGGATGCTCAGTACCCTTGTAAACCTTCAGCTTGCGGAACAGCTGACGGCCCAGGGCGTTGTGGGGAAGCATGCCTTTGATGGCTTTCTCCACGATCCGCTCAGGTATCCGGGCTTGCAGGTGGGCGAAGGTCTCGGTCTTCATGCCACCGGGCCGGCCGGAGTGGCGGCGGTAAATCTTCTGGGTCGACTTGTTACCGCTCACCTTCACCTTGTCGGCGTTGATGACGATGACGAAGTCGCCGGTATCGAGGTGGGGGGTGTAGCAGGGCTTGTTCTTGCCGCGCAGCACTTGGGCCACTTCGCTCGCTAGGCGACCGAGGGTCTGATTCTCTGCGTCCACCAGATACCACTGGCGGTCGAGGGAATCAATGGAGGGCAGGGGGGTCTTGTTCATTTCGCCTGATCAGGCACCGGCAGGCCGGAAGTGGGGCAGGACAGCTGGTCGTTGGAAACCCAACGCCCGAGTTCAGTGACCTTACCGCCTGGTCGGCGCGCCCCAAGGAGGTAGCTGCGCTGAACTGACGAAAGGCTGGGCTGAACCAGGCTGGAGATCCGGAGAATCGGAAATCTCGAGCTGAAACCGCGGTTGGCAATCATACCAGGCAGCTTGGGGGAATATTGGCTTGGGGTAGCCCACCCGCAGCAGGCAGAGGCCCTGAGGTGGAGCGGCCTCTTTTACTTCCAGGCGCTGGCACTCGCGCCAGCGGCGCTCGAAGTCGGCGCCGCTGAGCCGCCCCTCGCCAACCGCCACGAGTTGACTAAGCACCAGACGCACCATGCCGTACAGAAAACCGCTGGCTTGCAACTCGACGCTGATCAGGTCACCCTGGCGCTCCAAACGCACCTCCTGAAGGGTGGTGCGGCCGTGGGCGCGGCGGCTGCCGGCTCGTTGAAAGGCAGAAAAGTCGTGTTCGCCGAGCATGGCCTCCAGGGCCTGGCCCATGGCTTGTTCATCGAGCCGGCGCTGATAGCGGTGCCAGCTCCAGGGGGCCAGGAACAGGTTGGGGGTGCGGGCGTTGTAGATCGTGTAGCGGTACCGCCGGTAGCTAGCGCTGAAGCGGGCGTGCCAGCTGGGCTCAACCTCAACAGCCGCCCGGATGCGGATCGTGGCCGGTAGCCGACCATTGAGGGCCTTGGCCCAGCGCTCCGGTGGAATTGGTCCAGCCGCTTCGAAGTGTGCCACCTGGGCAGCAGCATGCACGCCCGTATCGGTGCGGCCAGCAGCCATGGTGCGATTGGGTCCTTGGGGGTCAAGCCCAGCTATCGCTTGCTCCAGGGTCTGCTGCACGCTGTGGGCATTGCGTTGCCGCTGCCAGCCGCAGTAGGCGGAGCCGTCGTATTGCAGGCAAAGAGCGATGCGGCGCAGGGCGGCGGGGGCGGGAGTCAGTGCGGGAACCATGCAGCCATTAAAAAACCGCGGTGGGGTTACGCCACCGCGGCAGTTTGGGATCTCGCCAGACGGGGAGAGGTTTAGACCAGTTCGATGATGGCCATCTCGGCGTTATCGCCGCGGCGGGGAACGGTACGGATGATGCGGGTGTAGCCACCTTGGCGCTCGCCGTAGCGGTCTTGGGCTTTGTCAAACAGGGCATGGACCAACTGCTTGTCATAGATGTAGCCGATGGCGCGGCGACGGGCAGACAGGCTGCCGTCCTTGGCCAGGCTGATCATGCGCTCCGCTTCATCGCGCAAAGCCTTGGCACGGGCTTTGGTCGTGGTAACCCGACCCTCGCGGATCAGCTGGGTGGTGAGACCCCGCAGCATGGCTTTGCGTTGATCGGCGGGGCGTCCCAACATGGGGACTCGGCACTGGTGTCTCATTGGGCTGACTCAGGTGAGAAGGCTGTCGGTAAAAGGTGCCGCCAATCAGGCGCTAGTGCGGCTCTGGGGCAGGGTGATGCCGATGCGCTCCAGCGCTTCGATCACCTCATCGGCTGATTTGGAGCCGAAGTTTTTGATCTCCAGTAGATCTTCGTAGCTGAAGCCCATCAGGTCGGACACGGAGTTGACCTGGGCGCGCTTCAGGCAGTTGTAGGCCCGCACGGAGAGGTTGAGTTCTTCGAGGGGAATTTGGGCCTCGGCGGAGGGCTCGGGCTCAAGGCCGGGCTCTTCCACCATGGTCAAGCTGGCCAGGGGCTGGAACAGACCGATTAGCTGGTTGGCTGATTGGGCCATGGCGTCGTCTGGTGTGACGCTGCCATTGGTTTCGATCTCCAGGCGCAGTCTTTCGCGAGCGGATCCACCTTCGCCAACGGCGGTTTCATCCACCGTGTAGTTGACCCGGCGCACGGGCTTGAACACGGCATCGATCTGCAGCAGGTCGATGGCGCTGGTGTCCTCGCTGTGGCGATTGACGGGCCGGTAGCCGACACCACGCTCCACGTGTACTTCCATTTCGAGGCTGTGGCCTTCAGCCACGGTCGCGATCAGGCGATCTGAATCGATTACCTGCACTTGGGAGGAGAACTGCAGATCCGCGGCGGTAACCGTCGCGGGGCCGTTCACCACTAGGCGGCCGATCTCTAGCTCGCGATTGCGGCTGCTAACGGAGATCTGCTTGCAGTTGAGCAGAATGTCGAGCACGTCTTCACGAACCCCGGGCACGGTGGCGTACTCGTGGTTGACCCCGGAGATGCGAACTGCGGTGATGGCACTGCCTTCAAGGCTACCGATCAGGACGCGGCGCAGGGCATTCCCAAGCGTGGTGGCCTGGCCGCGATCGAGCGGGCCGATCAGGAAGGTGCCGGTCTGGGATCGGTCTTCCGCGACCTGATACTCAATGCGATCGATTTGGTAATGCAGCACGTTCTGAAGGGTCGAAAGGTTGGAGAAAGCCCGGGGGCAGGAACGAAACGACGACTCAGACGCGACGGCGCTTGGAGCGACGGCAACCGTTGTGAGGCAGGGGAGTCACGTCACGGATCAGGGTGATTTCAAGGCCGGCCACCTGCAAGGCTCGGATTGCGGTTTCGCGGCCTGAACCAGGACCCCGTACCAGGACTTCGATCTGGCGCATGCCCTGCTCTAGGGCGCGTCGGGCGGCTGCTTCAGCTGCGGTTTGGGCGGCAAAGGGTGTGCCTTTACGGGCTCCTTTGAAGCCGCTGGCGCCGGCCGAACTCCAGGAAATCACCTCTCCGGCCGTGTCAGTGATCGACACGATCGTGTTGTTGAAGGTGCTCTGAATGTGGGCAACGCCGTTGGGGACGTTGCGCTTCGTTTTCTTGGCGCCGGATTTTTTGGCTGGCTTTGCCATGGCGGAAAGGCCTGCTGGTGCAGGAGGTGATCAGGGGAACGTCGGGGGGGCACCCTGGTGACGCCGGTCGCTTACGCAGTTGGCGGCAGGGTGGGAGCAGTTGAAGGAAGGCGGGGCCTTACTTCTTCTTGCCGGCCACGGTTTTGCGAGCACCACGACGGGTGCGCGCATTGGTGCGTGTGCGCTGGCCACGCACGGGCAGACCCATGCGATGGCGGCGACCGCGAACGCAGCCGATGTCTTGGAGGCGCTTGAGGGCCATGCCCTCTTGACGGCGCAGGTCGCCTTCGAGGGTGAAGGTTTCGGCCGCACCGCGCAACTTCTGGACGTCAGCGTCGCTGAGGTCTTTTACCCGGATGTCTGGGCTGACACCGGATTTGGCCAGAATCTTCTGGGCACGGGTAAGACCGATGCCATACACGTAGGTGAGAGCAATCTCGACGCGCTTTTCGCGTGGGATATCAACGCCGGCAATCCGAGCCACGTAGGAATTCGATGAGGGGGCAAGGGGCTCCGCCTGAGCGGAGCGGGGAAATGATGCACAGCTGGCCCCCAAGGGGGCCGGCCAAGGCTTGTCAGCCTTGGCGCTGTTTGTGCTTGGGGTTGGTGCAGATCACCATCACCCTGCCGTGGCGACGAATCACCCGGCATTTGTCGCACATTCTCTTGACCGAGGCACGCACCTTCATGGGAGTTGTGCTCTCCTAATTTGCAAACCGACAAGCTACCACACAGGTCAACACCCTCTGGTGATTCAACTGAGCAGGGCGGCGATCCGTTCGGCGATCGCCACGACGCTGCCATTGGCCTCAATGGCCTGCAGCAAGCCAAGCTGCTGGTAATGGTTAATCAGGGGTGCGGTCTGTTCCCGGTAGACCTCCAGCCGGTGGCGAATCACGCTTTCGTTGTCGTCAGAGCGCCCCCGGCTCAGGAGCCTTTGGATCAAGACGGCGTCGTCGAGCTCCATCAGCACCACCAGCTCGATCGGTTGCTGCAGCTCATCGAGCAGCAGCCCCAGAGCCTCGGCTTGAACGAGGTTGCGGGGGAAGCCGTCCAGTAACCAGCCGCCGCCGCCGCTGGCGGCCAGTGCTTCCAGCCGGCCCCGCACGATCGCCAACACCAGCGCATCGCTCACCAGCTCACCACGGGCCATCACGGCCTCGGCTTCCTTGCCGAGATCGCTGCCAGCAGCAACCTCCGCCCTCAGCAGGTCTCCCGTAGAGAGGTGCAGCAGCTGGCGATCGGCGGCCAGTTGCTGGGCTTGGGTGCCCTTACCAGCTCCTGGGGGGCCAAGGAAGAGGAGACGTTGCTTCATCGCTGAACTTGCGAGTTGGAGGAAGGGGTTGCTGCGAGGGCCGCAGCAAGGGGCTGGTGGTCACTGGCGCACCATGCCCTCGTAGCGCTGGGAGATCACGTAGGTCTGCACCTGTTTGGCTGTGTCGATTGCAACGCCCACCAGAATCAGCAGGGAGGTGGCCCCCAGCCCCTGGAAGGTGCGCACCTGGGTGGCCCCTTCCACGGCCGAGGGAATGATCGCCACGGCGCCGAGGAACACACCACCCAGCAGGGTTAGTCGGTTTTGCACCCCGCTGAGGTAGCTGGCAGTGGCTGAGCCGGGGCGCACGCCGGGGATGGCTACGCCGCTGCGCTTGAGGTTGGTGGCGATGTCCACCGGATTCACGGTGAGTGAGGCGTAGAAAAAGCCGAAGCCGCAGATCAGCCCGAAGAACACCAACGCATACAGCCAGGGAGTGCTGCTGTTGGGGTTGAGGTATCCCGCCAACTTGATCAGCCAAGGGTTGCGGGTGAGGTTGGCAATGGTGAGCGGTAGAAACACCACGGCCGAGGCAAAAATGATCGGCATCACGCCGCCGGCGTTGAGCTTCAGCGGCAGGTAGCTCTGCCGTGCCGCAAGCACCCCAGCGCCTCCCACTTGGCGCTTGGCGCTCACAATTGGGATGCGGCGGTTGCCTTCCTGCACAAAGATGATCCCCACGATCGTCAGCAGGAAAACCAGCACCAGCACGACGATGCCGCCAACTGTGCTGCGGTCCCCGCTCTGGGCCAGCTCGATCGTTGATCCCAGGGCCTTGGGCAGGGTGGCCACGATGTTGACGAAGATCACCAGGGACGCCCCTTGACCGATGCCCCGCTCGGTGATCACCTCGCTGATCCACATCACCACCATGGAGCCAGTCACTAGGGCGAGGGCCGTCTGGATTACAAACACTGGCTCCGAGAGGCCCTCTGTGGCGTATTGCCGCAGGATCAGGGCAAAGACCAGGCTCTGCAGGATGCCCCAGCCCAGAGCCACATAGCGGGTGATCTGGGCGATCTTGCGCCGGCCTGCCTCGCCCTCATTCTTCTGGAGGTCCTCCAGTTGGGGCAGGGCCGCGGTTAGCAGCTGAATGATGATCGAGGCGTTGATGAACGGCAGGATGCCCAGAGCAAAAACGCCGAGGGTGGACAGGCCGCCCCCGGTGAAGATGTCCAGGAACCCGATCAGCTGACCGCCTTGGGAGAGGAACTGCTGAAAGGCCACCCGGTCGATGCCTGGCATCGGGATGTAGATGCCCAGCCGGACCAGCAGCAGCAGGCCGAGGGTGGTTAGCACCCGGTCGCGCAGCCCCTTCGACTGGATCAGTTGGCTGAGGATTTCCCCGGCACTTGGGTTGCGACCCCGGCTAACAAGCATGGCGGCGTGTGATGGACATGAAAAAACCGCCCGTCAAGACCCGCGGCGTGCCCGGGGCTCGACTGGACGGCTCAGACCTTAGGGCGGAGGCCCGCAAGGCGATCAGATGACTTCGCAGCTGCCACCGGCAGCTTCGATCTTGGTGCGAGCGCTGGCAGTAAATGCGGCGGCATGCACGGTCAGCTTGACGGAGAGTTCACCGTTGCCAAGCACCTTGAGGGGATGCTTGGGGCTGGTCACGAGACCTTCCTTCACCAAGGAATCGAGGCTGATAGTGCTGCCGGCTTTGCAGTCGGCGAGCTTGGCCACGTTGATGATCGTGAACTCCTTCTGGTTGACCAGCTCAAAGTGCTTAAGCTTGGGGATGCGGCGGTAGAGAGGCATTTGGCCACCCTCGAAGCCAGGACGGGTCGGACGACCCGAGCGGGACTTCTGGCCGCGCATACCGAAACCGCAGCTGGCTCCCTGGCCTGCAGCAATGCCGCGACCCTTGCGGAGCTTGCGGCGCCGGGCGCCAGGGTTGGGTTTGAGGGACTGGAGATTGAACGTCATGGCGAGGCCTTAGGAGTAGATCTGCTCTAGGGAGATGCCCCGCTCCTTGGCGGTCTCCTTGTGGGTGCGAAGGCCGGCCAAAGCCTCCATCGCAGCGCGGGCGTTGTTGAGGGGGGTCTTGGATCCGAGGCGCTTGGCCAGCACATTTTTGATGCCGGCCAGTTCGAGCACCGTGCGGATCGAGCCGCCCGCAATTACCCCGGTTCCGGGCGCTGCCGGGCGGATCAGCACGCTGGCGGCACCGTCGCGGCCGTTGCTGAGGGTAGGGATGGAGCTGTGACGGGTGAGGGGCACCTTGACCAGGTGCTTCTTGCCATCGGCTACGCCCTTGCGGACTGCGCCGATCACGTCGCCGGCCTTGCCGACGCCCACACCTACTTGACCCTTCTCGTTGCCAACGACAACGATGGCCCGGAAGCTCATCTTCTTGCCGCCTTTAACGGTCTTGGAGACGCGGCGGATTTGCACCACCCGCTCCTGCCATTCGGAGTCGCGCTCCTGTCCGCGACGGTTGTCGCGCCCGCGGCCGCCACCGCGACGGCTATCGCCGCCGCGGCCTTCAACCCGACCACCGCGACGATCCTGCTGGCCTTCGGCAGCAGCAGGTACATCCGAAGCGGCCGGGATGTCGTTGGACTGAACTTGATCGTTGGTTTCGGTCATGGTGAGAGCAGGGATCAGAACTGAAGGCCCGCTTCCCGGGCGGCGTCAGCCAGGGCCTTGACCCGGCCGTGGTACAGGTTGCCGCCTCGATCGAAGACCACCTGCTGGATGCCCTGGGCGAGCGCCCGTTTGGCTACCAGCTCGCCTACCGCCACGGAGGCATCACAGGTAGAGCTGGCGTCGAGGTTGGTGCGCAGGTCCTTGTCGAGGGTCGAAGCCGCACAGAGGGTGTTCTGGGCGGCGTCGTCGATGACTTGGGCGTAGATGTGATTGTTGGAGCGGAACACGGCCAACCGGGGACGGGAGGACGTGCCAGTGAGCTGACGACGCAGGCGGCGGTGACGCTTCTGGGTCTGCTGTTTGCGGGAGATGGATGACATTGCGATACAGGGTAACGACGCTCAGGCAGACCTCATTTCTTACCGGTCTTACCGGCCTTGCGCAGGATGCGCTCACCCTCGTACTTGATGCCCTTGCCCTTGTAAGGCTCAGGCGGACGAATGGCACGCACCTTGGCAGCTTCATTGCCCACCAATTCCTTGTTGGCACCGGAGACAAACACGGTGGTGTTTCCCTCTACGGCGAAGGTGACGCCCTCGGGGGGCACCATCTCCACTTGGTGGCTGTAGCCAGCTGAGACCACAAGCTTTGTGCCTTGGACGGCGGCGCGGTAGCCCACGCCAATGATTTCCAGCTTGCGGGTGTATCCCTGGCTGACGCCTTCCACCATGTTGGCGACAAGAGTGCGGCAGAGACCGTGGCGCTCGCGGGAGCGACGGTTTTCGCTGCTGGGGCTCACCACCAGGGTGTTGCCGTCCTGGGAGATCTGCACCCCTTCGGGCAGGGTGCGGCTGAGTTCGCCCTTGGGACCCTTCACGGTGACCGCCAAGCCATTGAGGCTGACACTCACCTTGTCGGGGAGGGGAATCGGCGCTTTACCAATACGAGACATGGATCAATCTCCCAGATTCAGTAGACGTAGCAAAGCACTTCGCCACCGACGCCCTGCTTACGGGCATCGCGGTCGCTCATCACCCCTTTCGACGTAGAGATGATTGCAATTCCCAGGCCGCCCAAAACTTTGGGCAGCTGGCGGTTGTTCTTGTAAATGCGCAGGCCTGGCTTGCTGACTCGCTGGACAGAGCGAATCGTGGGCTGGCGATGCTTGCCGCTGTACTTGAGCTCAAGCACCAAGTGCTTCATGACGCCTTCACCTTCTTCGGTGATTGCGGCAATGAAGCCTTCCTGCTGCAGCACATTGGCGACATTACGCACCAGTCGGGATGCAGGAATCTTGGTGGTCTCGTGGCGCTTCTCACTCGCATTGCGAATGCGGGTGAGCATGTCTGAAATTGGGTCGTGATTGGCCATGGTCGGGTCCGAAGAGGGCTCAGTTGCTGCGGAACGGCATTCCCATCTCGCGGAGGAGGGCCCTGCCCTCTTCGTCGTTACGGGCGTTGGTCACAATCGTGACGTCCATCCCCCGGATCGCATCGATTTTGTCGAAGGAGATCTCAGGGAAAATGATTTGTTCGCGGATCCCCAGGGTGTAATTCCCCCGGCCGTCAAAGCTCTTGGGGCTCACACCGCGGAAGTCGCGGATGCGGGGCAGAGCAAGATTGATCAGGCGCTCCAAGAAGGCATACATCCGCTCACCACGCAGGGTGACGGCGACACCGATTGGCATCCCCTGGCGAATTTTGAAGCCGGCGATTGCCTTTTTGGCTCGAGTCACCACCACTTTTTGGCCAGTGATTGTGGCCAGTTCGGTGATTGAGGCCTCGAGGGCTTTGGCATTCTGGGCGGCTTCACCGAGGCCCCTGTTGAGGGTGACTTTCACCACCTTGGGAACTTCGTGAATATTGGAGAGATTCAGGTCCTTGAGGAGTTTGGGCTGAATCGACTCCCGGTAGCGCTTTTTCAGTGACATGACGGGGAGAGGGGGGTGCGCTTCTGGTCTGGGTCAGAAGGCTGACAGGGACTGGAGTTGAAGTTGGCGGGGCCTGTGCGAGTGATCGCGAGGCACGCTTCTGGAGCTCAATCGAGGATTTCTCCTGTCTTCTTGAGGCGACGCTTTTTAGTGCCGTCTTTCTCCACCACGATTTCGACGCGGCTTGCCACCTGTTTTGAGCTGGAGTAGAGCATCACATTCGAGGCATGCACAGAGGCTTCCTCGGTGACGATGCGGCCACTCTCGCCTTCCTGGGTGGGCTTGACGTGGCGGGTGCGGAGGTTGATTCCCTGCACTACGACACGATTTTCGTAGGGAAGGGTGCGTAGCACCTCTCCGGTTTTGCCCTTGTCCTTGCCGGAGATCAGCTGGACGGTGTCACCCTTTTTGAGGCGCATCTTGATGCGCTCAGCGGGTTTTGCCTTGGGAGTTGCGGTCGCCATTTCAGATGACCTCCGGAGCGAGGGAAACGATCTTGGTGAAGTTGCGCTCGCGCAGTTCACGGGCAACCGGGCCGAAGACTCGGGTTCCCTTGGGGTTGTTGTCGTTACCCAAGATCACGGCTGCGTTGTCGTCAAACCGGATTGAATTGCCGGTGTCACGGCGCAGGGTGGCTTTGGTGCGCACCACTACGGCCTTGACCACATCCGATTTTTTGACACCCATGTTGGGCATGGCATCCTTGACGGCTGCCACGATCACGTCGCCCACGTGGGCGTAGCGACGGTTGGTGCCGAGAACCCGGATGCATTGGATGCGCTTGGCGCCGCTGTTATCAGCGACGTTTAAATAGGTTTCTTGTTGGATCATTAGGAGTTCTCCTCAACCGGCGGTGCTGTTGGTGAGAACTTCGGCCACGGTCCAGCGCTTGGTGCGACTGAGCGGGCGGGTCTCGGTGATGCGAACCCGGTCACCCACTTTGCAGCTGTTCGCTTCATCGTGGGCTTTGTATCGGGTGGTGCGGCTGACCGTCTTTTGATAGATGGGATGGGGGAAGCGGTTTTCCACCGCCACCACCACCGTTTTGTCCATCTTGTCGCTGACGACGGTGCCGACCCTTTCCTTGAGTGCCATGGGGATCGAGGGGGTATCAGGAGGCTGAAGCAGCCGTGGCGGCGGAGCGTTGCTGCTCCTGTTGCACCGTCATCAGGTGGGCCAGCTTTATGCGAGCCTCCTTGAAGCGGTGAGTAGTTTCCAGCCGGCGGGTGGCTTGCTGGAAGCGCAACTCAAACAGTTCACGCCTGGTGGCGTTGACCTGTTCGTTGATCTGGTCACCGGTGAGCTTGCGCACATCGGCGATGTTGGGTTTTGCCATCGGTCAGGCCTCCACTGGGGCTGCGGTTTCCTGATCCGCCAGGCTCAGGAATTTGGTCTTGAGGGGAAGCTTGAACTGCGCCAGGCGCATGGCTTCCTTGGCGATCTCGGGGGTGATTTCAGGACCACCCATTTCAAACAAAATGCGCCCCGGTTTGATTACGGCTACCCAGAATTCCGGGTTGCCCTTACCGGAACCCATACGGGTTTCGGCGGCGCGCATGGTAACTGGTTTGTCAGGGAAGATCCGGATCCAGATCTTGCCGCCGCGTTTGACGTGGCGGGTCATGGCTCGGCGGCTGGCTTCAATCTGGCGGGAGGTGATCCAGCCACATTCCTGGGCCTGCAGTGCAAACTCCCCGAAGGCAATCGTGTTGCCCCGGGTAGCGACACCGCGCATGCGGCCTCGCTGTTGTTTGCGGAATTTGACGCGTCTTGGACTCAGCATGGTTCAGGGCTCCGGATCACTCTTTGTTAGAGCGGTCTTCAAACTGTTGCGGCTGCCGGCTGGTCCGGCGGCGGGGCGCAGCACCCACGGGCAGCTGCTCTTTCTGGCCAGGCAGCACCTCGCCTTTGAAAATCCACACCTTGATTCCCAGCACTCCGTAGGTCGTGCTGGCCAGCTTGGTTGCGTAGTCGATGTCGGCACGCAGGGTGTGTAGGGGCACGCGACCTTCCCGGGTCCATTCGGTCCGGGCGATCTCGGCGCCGTTGAGGCGGCCGGCCACCATGATTTTCAGGCCGAGCACGCCAGCCCGCTGGGCCCGTTGCACGGCCATGCGGATGACGCGGCGGAAGGCAACGCGCTTCTCCAGTTGCTGGGCGATGTACTCGGCCAGCAGGAACGAGTCGGCATCGACCCGCTCGACCTCCACCACGTTGATGCGCACCTGACGGTTGGCATCACCGAGGGTTTTCTGAATACCGGTGCGCAGCTCTTCAATGCCGCTGCCCTGACGGCCAACAAGCACGCCGGGACGGGCGGTCTTGAGTTCAACTTCCAGTTGATCTGCCTTACGGGCAATCAGCACGTCGCTGATGCCTGCGGCGCCGTACTTCTTATGGACGAACTTGCGAATGCGGTCGTCTTCCTGAAGCAGGATTGGATAGGTCTTACTTGGGGCGTACCAACGCGAGCGGTGTTCCTGGGTAATCCCCAGGCGCAGGCCGGTTGGATGGATCTTGTGTCCCATCTTTCGGTGTCCTCGGGGGTTAGGTGGAAGGAGCCACAGCAATGCTGATGTGGCAGGTTTGTTTTTTGATCGCGTAGGCACGACCCTGGGCGCGTGGGCGGAAGCGCTTCAGGCAGGGACCCATGTCGGCGATCGCTGAAGCGATTACCAATGTCGAGGGGTCCAGGCCGAGATTGTTCTCGGCGTTAGCCACAGCCGAGCGCAACACCTTGGTGATTGGGCCGGTTGAGCGGTAAGGCATGAACTCGAGCATGATCAGGGCCTCGCGATAGCTGCGGCCACGGATCTGGTCGAGAACTCGTCGCACCTTGGATACGGAACCGCGGATGAAGCGGCCGTGGGCGAGAGCCTGGTTGGAAGGTGTGTTTGCCATAGCGTCAGCGGCCTCCTTTCTTATCCTTGATGTGGCCCCGGAAGGTGCGGGTGGGGGCAAATTCCCCGAGTTTGTGGCCCACCATCTGTTCCGTCACGTAGACGGGAACATGGGATTTGCCGTTGTGAACGGCAATGGTGTGGCCGATCATCATCGGCAGGATGGTGGAAGCACGTGACCAGGTTTTGATCACGGACTTGTCATCTGCGCCGTTTTGCTTTTCAACCTTGCGAAGCAGGCTGTCGGCAACAAACGGTCCTTTTTTGAGCGAACGTCCCATGGTTGATTAAGCGAACAGCAAAGCGGTGTTGATCATCAGGAATCGCGTCCGCCACGGCTCCGTTTGGAGGTACGGCGACGTTTCCGGAGCACAAACCGATTGCTGGGTTTGTTCCGCTTACGGGTTTTGTAGCCAAGGGCAGGCTTGCCCCAGGGGGTGACCGGACCAGAGCGTCCGATCGGGGCGCGGCCCTCACCACCACCGTGAGGGTGGTCGCAGGGGTTCATCACCGATCCACGCACTTCAGGCCGGCGACCAAGCCAGCGCTTGCGACCAGCCTTGCCCAGGCTGGTGTTGCGTACTTCGGAGTTGCCAACTTCACCTAGGGTGGCGTAGCACTCGCGGCGCACAAGGCGCACCTCGGTGGAAGGCAGCTTGAGGGCTACGTAGTCGCCCTCTTTGGCAACCACTTGGGCACTGGCACCAGCCGTGCGGACCATCTGGCCGCCCCGACCGGCATAGAGCTCGACGTTGTGGACGCTGGAGCCGAGGGGGATGGCAGAAAGAGGCAGGGCATTCCCCGTTTCAATCGGCGACTCGGGTCCGGAGATCACTTGCTGTCCGATCTCAATGCCAGCCGGAGCAAGGATGTAGCGCTTCTCGCCATCGACGTAGAAGAGCAGCGCTAGGCGGGCGTTGCGGTGCGGGTCGTAGTGAATGGCCGCCACTTTGGCGACGACTCCCAGCTTGTCGCGGCGGAAGTCGACGATGCGGTAGAGGCGCTTGTGACCACCGCCGCGGTGGCGGCAGGTGATCACGCCACGGTTGTTGCGGCCTTTGCGGCGGTGTTTGGCGACCACCAAGCCTCGCTCCCGTTCGCGGCCAGTTACTTCGGAGAAGTCACTGGCGACACGGGTACGGGTGCCGGGGGTGATGGGTCGGTATTTACGGATAGCCATTTCTTTTCAGACCCCTCAGGACTCAGGGAACAGCTGGATGGCATTGCCTTCGGCGAGGCGCACCACTGCTTTCTTCACTTGGGCACGTTTGCCGGCGAAGCGGCCCACCCGCCTGGAGCGGCGAGGGGGATTCATGGTGCTGATGCCGATGACTTTGACGTCGAACAGCTGTTCAACGGCAGCCTTGATGTCGGGTTTTGCAGCCCGATGGTCCACCTCAAAGGTGTACTGGTTCTGCTCGAGGGCCCGGGTGGCCTTCTCGGTGATCAGCGGCCGACGGATCACATCCGCAAGCCGGCTCGAAAAACGTTCAGCCATCGCCGTAGACCTCCTGAATCTTCGCGAGTGCTTCCTCGCTCACCACCAACTTGTTGGCGTGGAGCAAATCAAACACGTTGAGCTGATCCGCAGCGATCAGCTTGACCTTCTCGAGGTTGCGCACCGAGCGGCGCACTGCCTCGGAGGCTCCGTCGAGCACCACCAGCACCTTGGTGCCGGCTTCGATACCAAGCCGGCCGAGACCGGCGGTGATTTCCTTGGTTTTGGGGGTATCGAGCCCAACGCCAAAGCCCTTGACAACGGTGATGTCGTTGATGCGACTCATCAACGCGGTGCGCAGGGCCAGGCGACGCTCCTTGCGGTTCATCGCCAGGGTGTAGCTGCGGGGCTTGGGACCAAACACCACACCACCGCCGGGGCGGAGGGGGGTTCGAATCGAGCCTTGGCGGGCCCGACCTGTGCCCTTTTGCTTGTAGGGCTTGCGGCCGCCACCGGCTACTTCAGCGCGGGTAAGCGTGCTGGCCGTGCCCTGACGGGCGTTTGCCAGCTGACGCACCACGGCGCGATGCACCAAGTCTGTGGCAGACGATTCCTTAGCGACTTTGAGTTCAAGGGCAGCCTTGCCGGCCTCCTTGCCTTGCCAGTCGCGAATTACACAATTAGCCATTGGTTTTCTCCTCAGTTCCCGGCTTTGGCGCCCACCCGGTTCGCCGGGCGGATGTTGAGCAGGGCGCCAGGCTTGCCGGGCACCGAACCCTTCACTACCAGCAAGTTGCGCTCCACATCCACTTTGAGGATGACGAGGCCGCGGGTGGTGATTTGTTTGCCGCCGTAGCGGCCCGCCATGCGCTTGCCGGGGTAGACGCGGCCCGGCGTGGTGCCGGCGCCGATCGAGCCAGGCTCTCGGTGGTTCTTGGAACCGTGGGTCATGGGGCCCCGGCTGAAGCCGTGGCGCTTTTGGAGGCCGGAAAAGCCACGGCCCATGGTGTCGCCGCTCACATCAACCTTTTGACCAGGCTCAAAGGCCGTCACGGAGATGGAGCCACCCAGCTCAAGGCCATCCACGCTGTCAACCCGATATTCCTTCAGGTGGCGCAGGACCTCATCACCAGATTTGGCTAGGTGCCCCTTGGCTGGCTTGTTCACGAGCTTTTCGCGAATGTCGCCAAAACCAAGCTGAACGGCGTTGTAGCCGTCGGTGCTGGTGCTTTTGAGTTGGGTGATGCGGCAAGGACCCGCCTCGATCAAGGTGACCGGGATGGACTTGCCCTCGTCGTTGAAGAACTGGGACATGCCCAATTTCTTCCCAAGAATGCCGATAGACATAGGAGGGGAAACAACGCCAGCTGGACCACCGGGCGCAGTGAGCAAGGGCCTCATGCACGACGGTGAAACTGAAGCGGTCAGAATGTTGCCTGGCTCGGCCGAGGGGCCGCTCTTCGCCGCGGAAGCCTGGGCCTCCATCAACGGGTTGCGATTTCCAAGGGCTAGCGAGGCTGATCTGATTCGGATCAGCGCGGCTGGGACTTATCGGAACCGGACTGGACTCAACAGACTTGAGATCAGTGCGTTCTGGCAGTTTCCCGACGGGACCTGCAAACTTTTAAAGCTGCTGGAACCGTGCTGGCCGAGGACGATCACCACCACTGGTGATCGTGTGCCGTGATCTGGAGGCCCGGCTAGCGGTCGGGCACATATCAATGGCACAGTTGATGAACATACCCCACCGCCTAACCCTGCTTGGGCTGTCAAAGTGGTGTGTAGCTAGCAATTACCCGTAATGCCCCTGCTGCTCTCCGGTCGCGGTTTCCGCCAGGACCTTGAGCGCGCTGGTGCTCTGGCCCTATTTGCACCCCTTGAGGGTGGCGCAGAGACCCGCTTGATGCGCCGGATGCGGGCTGTTGGTTATCGCGCCCAGCTCACATCGGCGCGGGGGCTTGGTGATCCTGAGGCCTTTCTTTTGCAGTTGCACGGTGTGCGTCCGCCCCACCTGGGTCACCAGAGCGTGGGCAGGGGTGCAGCTGTGGGCGAGGTGCAGCGGGTGATGCCCCAATTGGGGGCTTTGCTCGAGGGCACACAGCCCATCCTGCTTTGGTTGTTGGAGGGTCAGGTTCTGTCTCAGGCTGAATTGGGGTCCCTGATCTCTCTCTGCCAGCGTGAGCCTCGCCTCAAGCTTGTGGTGGAGATGGGCGGTTCCCGTGAACTGCGCTGGCAGCCCCTTGAGCAGCTGCTTGACGCCTGAGGAGGCTCTCGCCTTAGGCCGCTGGGTCAAGTTGATCTGTGGGGCTAGCAACCAGGATCTGGCTGGGATCGAAGACCTCTGCGGCATTTTTTCTCTGGCCGGGGTGCACTGCATAGATGGCGCGGTAGATGCGGCTGTAGTGGCCGCGATCCGCCGCGGGATTGATTGGGCTGAAGCCCGTGGCGCCAGTCGCCCCTGGCTGATGTTGAGCCTCAGCGATGGCGACGATCCCCATTTCCGTAAGGCTTGGTTCGACCCCGCCTGCTGCCCGCCGGTCTGCCCCCGCCCCTGTGAGCGGGTTTGTCCTGCCTTGGCCATCGGGCTTGCTGCTACTGGCGCTCCAGGAGTGTTGGCGGAGCGCTGCTATGGCTGTGGCCGCTGCCTGCCTGCCTGCCCCCACGGAATGATTGAGGAGCGGAGTCAGGTGCTGGCAGGGGCGGATGTGCCTCCCCTGCTTGCGGAGTTGCGCCCTGATGCGGTGGAACTCCACACCCACCCCGGTCGCGGCGTGGCCTTTGCAGAGCGGGTTGGCCAGCTGCGGGCCAGTGGCGTGCAGCTGCAGCGGCTGGCGGTGAGTGCGGGTCTTGAGGGCACAGCCCAGTCGCCCTCTGCGTTGGTGGCGGAGCTATGGCAGCGCTTCAGCCTGCTGCGCGGCGCCGGCTTTCGTCCCCTCTGGCAGCTCGATGGCCGGCCGATGAGTGGTGATGTGGGGGCGGGTACGGCTCGAGCGGCCGTCAAGTTGGTTGCGGCCGTGCTCCCCCAGGCTCCCCCCGGCCCCGTGCAGCTGGCTGGGGGCACCAACGCTCACACGCTGCCTCAGTTGACGAGCTATCCCTTGCAGCATCGAATCGCTGGCGTCGCCTTTGGTGGCGTGGCTCGCCGACTGTTGCAGCCCCTGCTATTAGAGGCCCAGGGGCGGGGACGCTCTTTGCTGGCCGATGCCGAGCTTTTCCCCCTTGCCCTGGGGCTGGCTCGGGAGCTTGTTAATCCCTGGCTAGAACGTACCTAGTGCCTTGCGATTCGGTGTCCAGCCCTGCTTTGATCGCCCCCCAGCGCGTCACCGACGACCTCGATCGCCTGCTGGCCCTGCTGCCTGAGGTGGTGCAGGCGGCCTTGGCGACCGCCGAGTCGCGTGAGCAGTTACTGGAGGTTGTGCTCGACCTGGGCCGGGTGCCCGAGGCCCGCTACCCGGGCCAGGTAAGCGCCCTGGGCAATCAGCCCCTGGAGCGCGCCGACCTGGCTGCAGTGGTGGAGAGATTAGGCAGCTTCGGCGGCGACAACCGTGCCGGCATTGAGCGCACCCTGCATCGCATCAGTGCGATCCGCAACCGCACCGGCACGATCGTGGGACTCACCTGCCGGGTGGGCAGAGCAGTGTTTGGCACAGTGGCCATGGTGCGCGACCTGCTCGATGCCGGCGAGTCGCTGCTGTTGATGGGGCGCCCTGGTGTGGGCAAGACCACCGCCCTGCGCGAGATCGCCCGGGTGTTGGCCGATGACCTGGGCAAGCGGGTAGTGGTGATTGACACCAGCAATGAAATCGCTGGGGATGGCGACATTCCCCATCCCGCCATCGGCGGCGCCCGGCGCATGCAGGTAGCCCGGCCGGAGCTTCAGCACCAGGTGATGATCGAGGCCGTGGAAAACCACATGCCCGAGGTGATCGTTATTGACGAGATCGGCACCGAGCTTGAAGCCCAGGCGGCTCGCACCATTGCCGAGCGTGGCGTGATGCTCGTGGCCACGGCCCATGGCAATGCCATCGAAAACTTGATTAAAAATCCCACCCTCTCCGATTTGGTGGGTGGCATTCAGGCGGTGACGCTCGGCGATGAGGAGGCCCGCCGCCGTCGCACGCAGAAAACCGTGTTGGAGAGGGCTGCCGAGCCCACTTTTGCCATGGCGGTTGAGATGCACAGCCGCCATCGTTGGCATGTGCACAGGGACGTGGCCCGCACGGTGGACATGCTGCTGCGGGGCCAGGTGGGGCGCCCCGAGATTCGGGAGCTCGGCGCCGATGGGCAGCTGCAGCGGCAACTTGAGTCAGCGCCTGCCCCGGCTGCCAGGGAGGCGGTGGCGCCGCGGCCCCATGGGCGACCACGGCTGGCCGCCGCACCCCTGCCCGAGTTGGAGGACGCTGACGCGGCGTCAGAGCTCCCAGCGGTTGAAGCCGCGGCAGCGATGTTGCGGGTGTACGGAGCGGGCCTCAGCCTGGGGCCGCTGGAGCAGGTGGTGCGGGCCCGTCAGTTGCCAGTGGAGCTGGTGGGCAGTGTCGAGCTGGCTGACGCGGTACTCAGCCTGCGCCAACATCTCGGCAGTGATCCCCATGTGCGCCGTCAGGCTCAGGACCTGGGCCTGCCGATTTTGGTCCTGAAGTCGGCGGCCCCGCCCCAGCTGCAGCGCGCCCTAGAGCGGCTGCTCCAGCGTCATCGTGAGGGACAGGCGCAAAAGGATCCAGTCGCAGTGGCTGCCTGCAGCGCCCAGGCCGATGACGCACTCGCCGGGCTTGAGGAATGCCGGCTGGCGGTTGAACAGGTGGTGTTGCCCCACGGCCAGCCCGTAGAGCTGCTGCCCCGCAGCGAGAGGGTGAGACTGATGCAGGCGGAATTGGCTGATCGCTACCGGCTACGCACCGCTGTGTTTGGTCGCGGTGTGGAGCAGCGACTGCGGCTATTTCCTGTCTGAGCTAGGAGCCGGTGGCTGCGGCGGTTGACGAAGGACCGGGCGCTATGGGTAACTATCTTGGTACCCGGAAATTCCGGTTGAGCCCATCCGTTAGGTTTGGTTCAAGCTCTTTCAGAGCGCCATTGGGTCGTCGCCAAGCGGTAAGGCAGCGGTTTTTGGTACCGCCATTCCTAGGTTCGAATCCTAGCGACCCAGTTTTGATCCATGTCTTTCGCTCCCCCTGCTGCGACTGGCTTTTGGGCTAAATCTGGCCCCTTGATCGTTTTTGATTTCGACGGGGTGTTGATGGATGGCATGCCCGAATACTGGTGGTCGGCCCGGGCGGCGGCCCTGCAGCTGGCTCCAGAGCTGGTGCTCCCCGAGCAGGCACCGGCAGGTTTCACCAGCTTGCGGCCCCTGATTCACAAGGGTTGGGAGATGGTGCTGATTGCAGCGGAGTTGGGCCGCCCGGATCTCAACTTGGAGGAGTTGCTGGCCGATTACGACGGGGCCTTGCCTGCCGCTCTGGCTCGTTGGGGGTGGCAGCCGGAGCGGCTGCAGCGCCAGCTCGAGCAGGTCCGCAATGCCGCCATCGCTGAAGCGCCTGCTGCCTGGCTTTCCCGCCACAGGTTTTACCCGGGGGTGAAGGAGCGATTACAGCGCTTGGGGCAGGAAGGGGCCGACTGGGTGGTTCTCACCACCAAGGGCGCCGCTTTTGCGGCCAGGCTGTTGGCGGCTGCGGCTCTAGAGCCTTCCGCCCTTTATGGCCACGAGCACGGCAGCAAGCCCGAGGTGCTGCACCAGCTGCTGGATCAGGGGCGCCCGCTCTGGTTTGTTGAAGACAGACGCCCCACGCTGGCAACGGTGCGGGCCGATTCCCGCTTGGCATCGGTCCGTTGTTTTTTGGTGAGTTGGGGGTACTTGGGTCCCCAGGACGCTGAGGCTTTGCCGGCTGGCATCGGCTGGCTGACGCCGGAGCTATTTGCTGCCCCCCTGGCGCAATGGCCCCAGTGAGCTAGAGTACGCTCGTACTATTAGCAATTGATACGCCGGCCCGCTTTAGGGGCACTAGCTGCTTAGAGGCCGCAGGATGGCCGTCTTCGGGTTTGCCTGGAGGTCGTGCCTGCGGGTCATGCCGATTTACGGCTAGCTCCCCGCCCTGCTTTGCGTCTTTGCGGCCTGTTCCTTCGCATTTGATTGCTGTTATGCCCGCTACCCCTAACTCCTCCTCCAGCCCTTCCGTGCCCCCTGCTTCCCGCGCCTCAGCCAGTTCTGCTTCGGCTTCTGCCTCTTCTGCAGCTACCGCCTCTTCAGCTACTAATTCTGCGGCTACGGCCTCTTCATCTAATAATTCGACTGCCGATAGCCGGGCAGCAGCCGAGCGCGACAAGGCCTTGGGGCTTGTCTTGAATCAGATCGAGCGCAATTTCGGCAAGGGTTCGATCATGCGCCTGGGGGATGCCTCCCGCATGCGGGTGGAAACCATCGGCACTGGGGCCCTCACCCTGGATCTGGCCTTGGGTGGGGGCTATCCCAAGGGTCGCGTAGTTGAGGTCTATGGGCCGGAGAGTTCCGGTAAGACCACCCTCACCCTGCATGCCATTGCTGAGGTGCAGAAGCGAGGTGGTGTGGCCGCTTTTGTGGATGCGGAGCATGCCCTCGACCCCGTCTATGCAGCGGCCCTTGGCGTTGACATTGAAAACCTGCTGGTCTCCCAACCGGATACCGGTGAGATGGCTTTGGAGATCGTCGACCAGCTGGTGCGTTCAGCGGCCGTGGACATCGTGGTGATCGACTCGGTGGCGGCCTTGACCCCCCGCGCTGAAATTGAAGGTGAAATGGGGGACCTGGCTGTGGGTGCCCAGGCTCGCCTAATGAGCCAGGCCATGCGCAAGATCACCGGCAACATAGGTAAATCCGGCTGCACCGTGATCTTCCTCAACCAGCTGCGCCAGAAGATCGGTGTCACCTACGGCAATCCGGAAACCACCACCGGTGGTAACGCCCTCAAGTTTTATGCATCGGTGCGCTTGGACATTCGCCGGATTCAGACCCTCAAGCGGGGCACCGAGGAGTACGGCATCCGCGCCAAGGTGAAGGTGGCAAAAAACAAAGTCGCCCCGCCCTTCCGGATCGCCGAATTCGACATCCTGTTTGGCCGTGGCATCAGCACCCTTGGCTGTTTGCTCGACTTGGCCGAGGAGACCGGTGTGGTGATCCGCAAAGGTGCCTGGTACAGCTACGAGGGCGACAACATTGGTCAGGGCCGGGACAACACGATCACCTGGTTGGAGCAAAACCCAGCCCAGGCTGAGGTGATTGAGCAACTCACTCGGCAAAAGCTGAAGGAGGGCTCAGAGGTCACCGCCAATTCCATGAAGCCCCTGGCCGCGGCTGCTAAGGCGGCTGTTGCATCATCAGGGCTCGCTGAAGCGGGCGATGGCCTCGAAGAGTTGCTGGTGACTAGCTGAGCTGCTTGTCCCAGCTCAAGGGAGCGTGAATGCTCCCTTGAGCTGGTTGGGGTTAGGCGGGTTGGCTGGCGATTGAGCTCGCGATCCCTTTGCTGCCACGGGGCTTTGGAGCACTTGGGCGACTCGCTGTAGCTCCTGGATGGCTTCGGCTCCTTCTAGCTTCACCAGTTCGTGGCCATCGCGGGATTCCACCCAGCTGATGCCGAAATCGGAAACTAAAAACCGCACCATGTGGTTCGCGTCGAGGTTGGCGACGAAGGAGGCCCCGTGACCGTCCCGGCCATCACCGCAGACGTAGCAGGTGGCAGCAATG
Source organism: Cyanobium sp. BA5m-21 (assembly GCF_024346235.1). Lineage (NCBI taxonomy): Bacteria > Bacillati > Cyanobacteriota > Cyanophyceae > Synechococcales > Prochlorococcaceae > Cyanobium > Cyanobium sp. BA5m-21. The sequence goes on along the minus strand of NZ_JAGQCO010000026.1, from coordinate 8,862 downwards.
CCTCGGTCTTGAAGGCTTTTGGCGAGAGCCTGAAGACTCATCACCAGGTCGTACACCACAGATCTGTACTGCTCGGCTAAGCGTGGGAACACGACGACCAGACGGATTCAAAAGATCCTAATCTTTTCTTCAGGATTTCGCGGGTCAGCCGTCGGACAGGTTCCACCAGCCGGCTGCGGGGCCGACAAAACGCACCGTCAGCCAGAACACCACCAGGGCGCCGATGCCTATCCAGGCCCCTTTGGTGGTGAGGGTGACGAAGCGATCAGCCTGGTTGCGCGTCAGGGGCAGCCAGGCTGCGACGCGTGGCGAGGTGTCAATTTCTTTTGGCCGTTTTGGCTTAACCAGCTTGGGTGGCAGACCCTGAATGCTGCGACGCTTGGCTTCCCCCATGGCTCCGCTACTTGGATGGTGAAGTCAGGATCCCACGTCAGTGAGGCAGTAAGCGGGTCAGGTTGATCCAGGGTTCCAGGGCCGCAAGCACCTGGCGGCCCCAGCTCCGCCCCCGCAGCCGCCCATCCAGTACGGCCAGTCGGCCAGCGCCCTCGCGCCTAAGCCCCGCTACACCGAGCTGCAAACGGGTTAGGGCATCTGGCAGCAGGCCCTCTCGGAACCAATCGCGGCCCTCCTGGCGCAGGGCCATTACTCGCGCAGCGGTGAGTGGATCTTCGAGGCTGGCGATCGGCAGCAGGGCGATCACGATCTGGCTTGGCAGCGGCAACCGGGCCTGCTGCTCGAGCCACCAGCACCAGCGGCCACAAATCACCCCATTGCTCTCGGGCGCGGTGCTCTCGTGCCCTACGCGACTGCCGAATTCCGCTGCCAGCCCACTGGTCAGTCCTAATCGCAGGGCTTCGTCATCGATCAGCACGACCGTTAGCCCAGCTTGGCCAAGGATCAGGCGCCGGCTTTGCTCGAGCAGGTGCTGTCCGTAGTTCGGGCTATTCGGCAGCGGTTGGCGCAGCGGCGCAAATAGGGGCAGGGGGTCGGCAAGGGGTGCATCGCCGAGATTCAGCTCCACATCCGGCTGGAGCCCCAATTCACTCCCCGGCGCAAGTTGGCCCAGCAGCACCGCACCCCGCCCCTCCAGCAGACCGCGCAGCACCGCCAAGGGCTCGAGGGGGTGGCGGTGCAGTTGCCATTGCAGCAGTTGGGGATTCAGCTGGGCCCAGCTGGTCCAGCCGTCGCCCTTGGCGGCCAGCCAGTCGGGCCATGGCGCGGGTAGGGGGCTTAGCAGCTGCAGCAGATGGCGCAGGGGGGCTTCGTCGTCTGGGGCCAAGGCCACCAGCTGGTTGGGACGGCGGGGGGCGCTGAGCACCCTGCGATTGAGCCGTTGGTGCAGGCTCAGCAGGCTGGACTCGGCCGCGGGCTGGGCCCGCCGCAGTTGATCCCAGTGCTGGTGTGTGACCACCACCTCCAGGGCTTGGCGCAGCAGGGCGTCGAGCTGTTCCGCCTCCGGGATCACCAGTTGGCGCTCCCCCAGCCCCCCCTTTTGCCAGGCCGCGACCAGCTGCTGATGGCTAAGCAGCCAGACGCGGGCAGCTTCTGGTGCTTGGTCGCCCTCGAAGCAGGGCAGGGCCATGCTTGGTTCGGCCTTTGCCAGCCTGGGCAGCTCCACCTGTAGCAGCCGTTGGCGTTGGGCCTCGCCCACCACTATTGCCAGGGGGCACTCGCTTAGGGCCAGGGGCACCAGCAGGCTGATCCACCAGCTGGGCTCGCTGCCTGGTGCTAGTCGCACCAGGGTGTGGTCGCCGCGGCGCAGGCTGCGGGCCACCAAGCGGCTGAGGCTGAGGTGGTGGGGCCAGGGAGCACTGCCCTCCTGGCGCAATAGGTCCTTGAGTTGCTGATGGGCGCGGGCTTCGAGCATTCCCAGCCAGCCAACAGATCAAAAGCGTAGGAAGCTGGCGGCATGGCTCCTGCCCCCAGATGACTCCCGATTCCCTGCCCAGCCCCCAGGCTCGTGCTCGCAGCACCGCCAATCCGTGGCGGCAGGGGCCCGTGGGGATCGTGGGCTTGGGATTGATTGGTGGCTCCCTGGGCCTGGATTTGCAGCACCAAGGCGTGGAGGTGCGCGCTCTAGTGCACCGTGATGCCACCGCCGAGCGAGCCCGGCAGCGGTTCCTGGCCACAGAGGTGGGCACCAACCCCGCCGTGCTGGCCGGCTGCAGCCTGGTGGTGCTGGCCCTGCCCCTAGACCGGCTGCTGGAGCCGACGCAGGAGTTGCTGGCGGCGTTGCCACCCCAGGCGGTGATCACCGATGTGGGTTCGGTGAAGGCGCCGGTGCTGGAGCTCTGGCAGGGCCTGCATCCCCGTTTTGTCGCCAGTCATCCGATGGCCGGTACGGCTGAGGCGGGCGTGGAGGCGGGGCGGCAGGGGTTGTTTCGCGGGCGCCCTTGGGTGGCGACCCCCTCTGCCGCCACTGATCCGCAGGCGCTGGCGTTGGTTCAGGGCTTGGCCCAGGCTGTGGGGGCCCACTGGCTCAGTTGCGGCGCCGCTGAGCACGACCAAGCGGTGGCGCTGATCTCCCACCTGCCGGTGTTGGTGGGTGCCGCCCTGCTGCAGACGGCTGATCGGGCGGGCGCTGCGGGCGCCGGGGATCTAGCTGGCCTAGTGCGCGCCCTAGCTTCAAGCGGCTTTGCCGACACCAGCCGGGTGGGCGGCGGCAATCCGGAGTTGGGCACCCTGATGGCCCGCTGCAACCGCGAGGCGCTGCTGGTGGCGCTGGCGCTCTACCGGCAGCAGCTGGAAGCCCTCGAGCAGCAGGTGAGCCAGGGGGATTGGCTGGGCTTGCGGCAGGAGCTCGATCGCAGCCAGGAGTTGCGGCCGCAGTTTCTCTGATCCCCCTGACACGGCTATGTGTTCAGGTCGCTGAGGTTCAGGGATTGGCCCCGCTCTGCCAGCAGCTGCCGGCAGGCCATCAGGGCTGATAGGCCCACGGCGGCGGTGCCCTCGCCGGGGTGGATCGAATCGCCGCACAGCCACAGGCTCGGTAGGGGGGTGCGGCTCGCCAGGCCGAAGGGCCCGAAGCGGCTGGGGTGCTGTCCCAGGCCGCCCACAAAGCCAAAGGGCCGCCCGGTCCAGCGCTCAAAACCCCTGGGTGTGGCTAGCTCAGCGTGGCGCCACTGTGCTGGGCTGATGCCCAGCAGCGACTCCAATCCCCGCTGTATGGCGGCCAGCGCTTCCGCCTTGGCTTGTTCGTAGGCGGTGGCTTCGAGGCCAAACCAGGGCCTCGCTGGTGTGAACACGCTGGCGATCACCGTGGCCAGGCCCGCCGGCGCCCGGCCGTCGCCCTCGTGGCTCACCGACACAAACAAGGTGCCCGGATCGGCCCAATCGAGTTGTAGGTGGGAGTGGCAGTTGGCAGGCAGCAGGGCTCGCTCCACTGCGCCATAGAACACCAACGCGCCGGAGGGATCGGGGAGCTGGGCCAGCCGTTGCCGGTAGCCCGCGGGCAGCTGCTTGCCCAGCAGATCGGGCAGGCTCTGCACCGGCAGCGCCAGCACCACATCGGCGGCCTGCCGTTCGAAGCGCTCGCCCCGTACCCGCCAGCCCGCGCCGCCTCCAGGCTCGTTGCTGCGCTCCAGGCTGCCAACCCGGTGGCGCAGTCGCAGCTGGCCGCCGCCGGCCGCTAGGGACTGCTCCAGCTGCTGGCTGAGCACCTGCATGGAGCCCTGCAGGTGCCAGAGCCCAAGCGGTGCCTGGCCCATGGCCAGCACGGTGGCGCCATAGAGGGCGGCGGTGCGCTCTGCTGGCTCCTGGGAGTACAGGCGTAGCTGCAGATCCAAAAAGCGGCGCAGGCGTGGATCGCCGCCACAGCCCGTGAGCGTCAGCAGATCAGCCACGCTGGCGGCAGCGAGTAGGCCACTTGCCAGGTTGGCGGGCCTCAGGGCCGGCAGCAGCTGGCCCAGGTCCCAGAGGCTGCGCGGCGGCAGCACCGGATCGCGGCTTGCAAAAGCCCAGTTGGCAGAATGGAGGGTGGCGCAGAGCTGCCAGAAGCGGCCGCTGCCGGGAAACTGCTGCTCCCGTTCGGCCTTCCAGCGCGCTGGATCGCGCCAGATCCGCACCGGCGGCAGGCCATCGGCCAGATCCACCACGCAGGCTGGATCCAGGGGAGTGGCCTGCGGTAGGGGCAGACCGAGGTGGGCCAGCAGGCGCTGGTGGCTGCCGCCCGGTTCCAGGCCTGCCACCTGGGTGGCGCCCACATCAAAGGTGTAGGGGCCGCGGCGAAAGGTGCCGGCGCAGCCGCCGCTCTGCTGGTGGGCTTCCAGCAGTTCCACCGTCAGGCCCTCCCGGGCCAGCAGGGCTGCGGCGGTGAGGCCGGCGATGCCGGCGCCCACCACCACCACATCGAGGCGCTTCTCCATGGCGCCATGCTGGCAACCAAGTGCGCGGGCGCGCGATGCAGGCCTGGGTAGAGCAGCAGCTCGGCTGCGCCGTGGTGGCCCAGGCGCCGCTGGGGGGTGGTTGTATCCACCAGGCCTGGCGGCTGGAGTTGGCTGATGGTCGCAGCGTGTTTGCCAAGACCAATGCGGCCGCCGCCCTGGCCATGTTTGATGCGGAACTGAACGGCCTGCAGCAGTTGGCCCACCATGCGCCTGCGGCTCTGGTGATCCCAGAACCCCTGGCATGGGGAGTGGCCGGCGATCGCGCCGTGATGCTGCTCAGCTGGTTGCAGTTAGCAGGCTCACTTGGCGCCGCAGCTGAAAGTGGTTGGTTTCAATGCGGCCAGGCCTTGGCCCAGCTGCACCGCAGCAGTGCCGGCTCGGCACCAGCCCAGGGCTACGGCGCTGCAGCAGACAACTTCATTGGATCAGCCCCCCAGCCCAACGGCTGGCGCTCCGATTGGGGGGTGTTTTTTGCGGAGTGCCGCTTGGCGCCCCAGCTGGCCTGGGCCGCTAGCCGGAGAGAGCAGCTGCGGGGAGCACGGGAGCTGCTGGAGCTCGTGCCGCGATGGCTGAGCGGCCATCAATGTGAGCCGGTGCTGGTGCACGGGGATCTCTGGTGCGGCAATGCGGGCCTGCTGAGCAATGGCTGCAGCACAATTTTCGATCCCGCCTGTTTCTGGGGAGATCGGGAAGTGGATCTGGCGATGGCCCAGCTATTCGGCGGTTTCCCGAAGGCTTTTTTTAGCGGCTACAAAGATGTATGGCCGTTGGAGCCCGGGGCCAAGGGTCGGGTCGCCCTTTACAACCTGTATCACCTTTTGAATCACGCCAATCTGTTTGAAGGCGGTTGGGGACGCCAGGCTCAAACCACAATTGATCAGCTGCTTCTTAATAGCTGCTGATTAGCCCAGATATTCCTTGCGGAGGTTTTGGACCTTGGCAACCACGGCACCGCGCTTTTCGCTGGTGGTGAGGTTGTGCCAACTCCACTGGCCGACAATCACCAAGCCCAGCAGCTCCAGCAGGCCGGGAACCACGGGCAGCAGGTTAATTGCGTCGAGCACTCCTTTGATCAGGATCTGAGCGACGATCACAGCCAGAATCACGCCGCTGGCTTTGCCGATCCGTCCCATCTGGCTCCAGTCCACCTGGTCCAGGGTGCCGTTCACCTTGGCAAGAATTTCGCTGTAACGCTCACTGAAGCTGGCTTCGGCGGCACCGGAGGTGGCGTCAGTCTCCACTTCAGTGGCAGTGTCCTGCTCAACCGCGTCGGTGGTGGTATCGCTCATGGACCGGTTAAGAGGCGAATGTTTGGAATGATTCATAAGGTATCGGCGTGTTCTCCCAAGCGCCAGAGCAAATCAGGGCAGATCTGCACCTGCTCACCGTTTTGCGCCCCATCCTGGCCAGCGCAGAACCGGAGGAGGGTTGTGCCCTGCTGCTGGGTGAACGCTTGGACTTCGACTGGCAACTGCGCCTGGTCTGGCCGTGTTGCAACGTCTGGCCCCAGCCTCAGCAACGCTGCCAGCGCTTTGCGATTGATCCAAGGGAGCAGCTGCAGGCGCAGAAGTGGGGCAGGGCTCAGGGGCTGGAGCTGCTGGGCTCGGCCCACAGCCACCCCACTAGTGGTGCAGTGCCTTCTGGCACCGATCGCAGTCTCTGTGGGATATCCACCTTGATGGTGATTCTCGGGGCTCAAAACCTTGGTGGGGAGTTGGTTGCCTGGTGGTTGCCGGAAGCTCCGGCCGCGCCCCTGAGCCTGCCATGGAGAATGGTGTCCTGATCCAAGAGGCCATGCTTCCTCCCGACACCAGCGGCGTCCAGCTCAGCCCCGATGAGGTGGCTCGCTTTGCCCGACACCTGATCCTGCCAGAGGTGGGAATGGAGGGGCAAAAGCGGCTCAAGGCTGCTTCTGTTCTGTGCGTGGGCACCGGTGGACTGGGCTCGCCCTTGCTCCTTTATCTAGCGGCTGCCGGGGTAGGCCGGCTCGGCATCGTCGATTTCGATGTGGTCGACCACTCCAACCTCCAGCGCCAGGTGATCCACGGCACCAGCTGGGTTGGCAAGCCCAAGATTGAATCGGCCAAGGCCCGCATCCTGGAGATCAATCCCCACTGCCAGGTGGATCTCTACGAGACGGCCCTCACCAGCGAAAATGCCCTGGAGATCATCTCCGGCTACGACCTGGTCTGCGACGGCACAGACAACTTCCCCACCCGCTACCTGGTGAACGACGCCTGCGTGCTGCTGGGTAAGCCAAATGTCTACGGCTCGATCTTCCGCTTTGAAGGTCAGGCCACGGTGTTCAACCTGGATGCAGCCAGCCCCAACTACCGGGACCTTTTCCCTGAGCCGCCGCCGCCGGGCATGGTGCCCTCCTGCGCCGAGGGCGGCGTGGTGGGCGTGCTGCCCGGAATCATCGGCGTGATCCAGGCCACTGAGGCGGTGAAGATCATCACCGGCATCGGCACCACCCTCAGCGGCCGCCTGCTCCTGTTCGATGCCTTGGGCATGAAGTTCCGCGAGCTGAAGCTGCGGCCCAACCCCGAGCGCCCGGTGATCGACAAACTTATTGATTACCAAGAGTTTTGCGGAGTTGGTGGCACTGCCCCTGGCCAGGAAGAGTCCGGAGCTGTGGAGAGCATCAGCGTGGGCGAGCTCAAGGGCCTGCTCGATGGCGACACTTCCGGCCTGGTGCTGATCGACGTCCGCAACCCGCCCGAGGCGGAGATCGCAGTGATCCCCGGAGCCGAGCTAATTCCCCTCGATCTAATCGAGAACGGCACTGCCGTGGAGCGGATCAGGCAGCTGGCGGCAGGCAAGCAGCTCTATGTCCACTGCAAGCTGGGCGGCCGCAGTGCCAAGGCCCTGATCGCCCTGAAGCGCCACGGCATCGAGGGCATCAATGTGACCGGCGGCATCGACGCCTGGAGCCAGGAGGTGGATCCGAGCGTGCCGCGGTACTGAGGGTGCCCAGCTGTTGGGCGGGAGCAGCCGCTGTGGCGCCTGGCCTGAGATGGGTCCACAACGTTGAGACCGGCGGCCGGGCGACAGACGACGACCGATGCTGAGCGGTCATCAAGCCCTAAGCCACCGCGTCGAAGTTGAAGCCGATCACCAGATCATCAAAGTCGCGATCGCCGCCGCCAACCATGTCCTCCAGGCCAAAAAGGTTGTTGCCGAGGGCACGGAAGTGGCTGAAGCCATCGGTGCTAGCTGCGCCATAAGCTAAGAAGATATTGCCATTCACCTGGGCAAAGGGTGCCAGGAAGGAACCGCCGCTCACGCCGCTAAAGCTGCGGGAAGTGGTCTGATTGTCAGCGACTGCGAGATTGCCGAGCTGAGCGATGAGGTTCGAGCTGCGCAGGGCCTCTGCGGCGTAGGCGCTATCGCCAGGCCGCAGGCGGGTGATGCCATCAGCAGCGATCACGGTTCCATTGGCATCGAGACTGCGGTAGAACCCCGCGCTGGAGTTGAAGTCGGCTTCACGGCCAAGCACTACTGAGCCGCTGAGGCTCTGGGCCGCAGTGAAGGCGCTGAGATCGAGCACAGGCGCGCGGCCCTGGGCAGTACTGATCAGAGCATTGAGACCGAGATCGCCGGGTAGGAGAGCGAGGGAGAAGCGCACGCCGCTCGTCGAGCTGAAGGCCACTTGGCCGTTGGCGAAGGCTGCGGAAGAGAGCAGGCGGAAGCGGCTGTCAGAGAGGCTGGAGAGCTGCTGGAGACTGGCGTCCACAACCTCGAAGAAGCGGAGGCTCTGGCCGTTGATCAGCTGAAGGTCGCGAGCGAAGGCGCTGCCGGCCGGAGGGAGGGTGACATCTTTGCTTTCCAGCGTGGAGAACAGGGTCTGCGCACGGCCGCGCAGCCAGTTCAGATCACTGAGAAGGGCATCTGCACTCGCCACTTCTGCGGCATTGAGCACCACGTAGCCGATCTGGTTGGAGCTGTTCGGGCGACTGTTGAGGGTGGCGCGGAGGTTTACGGCTGCGGGTGCGGCATTGGATGGATCGCTGACGGTGACTGTGCCGGAGCCTGCACTGGTGAACTGAAGGTTGGCGAGATCGACGAATCCAGCAACGGAGGGATCAACGATGACGCCATTAGCAAGGTCATCCTTGTCTCCATAGCCACCGTCAATGAGGCTGAGGGTGAATAAGTCTGGAGTGCCATCGTTGTTCAAATCAAAGAAACGTGCGCCGGCACCGGTGATCGGGTCGTAGCTCAGGGGGGAGAGGGCACCGGTTGCGGTGTTAAGGGCGTAGTAGAGGAGCTTGCGAGCAGGCAATCGGCCAAAGGGGTCGCGGAGATCAGCCAGGAATTCAGCGGCAACCAGATTCGGATCCGAGCTCAAGGAAGCCTCAGCCCCCGGATCAGTAGCAAGCTGGAAGGCGATGGCCGTTGCATTAGTCCGCACTCCAAGGCTTGCGAGATCCTGCAATGTGGCTTGATTGATTCCCAGATTGCTGATGATCTCAAC
>NZ_JAGQCO010000025.1:0-35501 GCF_024346235.1 Cyanobium sp. BA5m-21 | reverse complement strand
ACCTGCACCTGCCGCTCTATGACGCACGCACTGGCGGCAGCTTCGACGGTCTTCAAGACGACAGCGTCAACATGAACCAGGGTGCCGAATCAACTCTGGCTTTCCTCCTGGCTCTGCAGGAGATGCGACTAATCGAACTCGCTCGCCATTCAATCCCCAAGCCATGAATAAGATCCGCATCGGCGCCATTGGAGCAGGCGGGTTTGGCCTGTTTGCTCTCCAACAGTTTCTACAAGTTGAAGGGGCGGAGCTGGTGGCCATGGCTGGCACCCATCGAGAGGCGGCACTCGCCATGGCCCGCCGTTTTGGAGTTGCTGAAACCCTCGATGTGGAGAGTCTGCTCAACCTTGATCAGGTTGACCTTGTTTACATCGCCACGCCGCCCTTCCTCCATTACGGCCAGGTGCGTGCAGCCCTGGAGGCAGGCAAGCATGTGATTTGCGAAAAGCCGCTGGCGCTCAACCTGGCCCAGGCTGATGAGCTGTTGCAGCTGGCCCGCTCCGGCGATCGCCTCTGCATCGCCAACCTGATGCAGCGCTACAACCCGCTATTTGAGGCCGTACGCCAACTTGTCGATTCCAAGGTGATCGGCGAGTGCCTGCATGGCTGGTTTGATAATGCCGCCGGCGATGAGGGGCTTTCAGCCGAGCACTGGTTCTGGGATCGCAGCAAAAGTGGCGGCATCTTCATTGAACATGGCGTGCATTTCTTCGATCTATTCGAAGGTTGGCTGGGGAAGGGAGAGGTTGTCTACTCCCAGCGGACTCTGCGCCCAGGCTCCGGCATTGAGGAGCAGGTGCAGTGCGTAGTGCGCTACGAAAATGGTGCCCTAATCAACTTCTATCACGGCTTCACCCAGCCGGCACGGCTGGAGCGCCAGGAATTCAGGCTGCTATTTGAACACGGTGAATTGACCCTGGAGGAATGGGTACCTACTCGGGTCCGGCTGCGGGCCGTGGTGGATGAAGAGCAATCGCGCAGGTTGATGCAGATCTTCCCTGACGCCAGGATTGATGTTCTCGAAAGCTATAGCGGCTCTAAGCGCCTAGCCCGTGGACGCCACAAAGACTTTGACACCTATCAGAAGATCGATCTTCATGCTGGATTGGAGGCCGAGAAGATGCGCCGTTATTGCGAGCTGCTGCGGGCACTGTTCGCCGACCAGATCGCCTGGATTGCCGATCGTTCCCATCAACGGCTGATCACTGAGGAAAATGGCCGCAACTCCCTCGCCATGGCCTGCGCGGCAACGCAGCTAGCTGAGCCTGGCGGATGAGACCCCGTTTATTTAGCAGCTGCCTGCTGACCCCTGAGCAGCTTGCACCTTCTCAGCAAGACATGCGAGTTGTTGGCGCCTTCAATCCAGGCGCCGTCACAACGGAGCAGGGAGTTGTGCTACTTATCAGGGTTGCCGAGGCGCCTAGGCAGATCCGGCCGGGTTTCGTGGGTTTGCCGCGCTGGGATCTGGAGGCAGGAAAAATAGTTATCGATTGGCTGGCTGAGCAGGAATTGATTGTCGAAGATGCCAGGGTAGTGAAGATCAGGGAAACGGGCCTGCTGCGGCTCACTTCCACCTCCCATCTGCGCGTGGTTCGCAGCGCCGACGGTCGCCAGATCGAGCCCAGTGAGCAGCAAATCCTCCGGCCCAGCCTCGGCTGTGAGAGCTACGGCATCGAGGATCCCCGCATCACGCCAATTGATGGTCATTTTTATATCACCTATGTAGCCGTATCCCCCCACGGTGCGGCAACAGCTTTGGCCTCTACACTTGATTTCAGCTCTTTCAAGTTCCACGGGCCGATCTTCTGCCCGGAAAACAAGGATGTGGTGCTGTTCCCGGAGCTTATCGGCGGCCAGTATTTCGCGCTGCATCGGCCCACCACTGCCCATGATTTTTCCCGTCCGGAGATTTGGCTGGCCTCATCACCCGATCTGCTGCATTGGGGCAAGCACCAGCCCCTGCTGGGCTCTAATGCAGGCTGGGATTGCGGCCGCATCGGCGCGGGCACACCACCGATCCGCACAAAGGAGGGATGGTTGGTGATCTATCACGGCAACAATAAGGGCGAAGGTGAAAGCGGCATCGGCAGCTATGGGGCTGGAAAGCTGCTTTTGGATCTCGATCAGCCCTCGAAGATTCTCAGCGCAGGAGAGCAGATATTGGCACCAGAGATGGAGTATGAATGTCTGGGATTTGTACCAAATGTGGTGTTCCCCACTGGCATCATCCAACAGGAGGATTCACTGCTGATCTACGCCGGAGCCGCTGATACCGCCACCTGCGTAGTGGAACTTGGGCTCACTGATCTGCTGATCAGTGACACCAGCCAGCTGAGTCGGGAAAGGGGGGGGATGGCATCTCCACCCACCATATGTGGACCTCTGGCAACCCCAAACACCATATCTAGTGATCTGCACCTAAAGTCCAATAGTTCGGATGGCCTACGACGTCGATGAAGACCTTGGCGAAGACCGGCAGCTTGGCGAAGACCGGCAACCTGATGAAGTCGTTGGCGAGCTCCCTGATGTTGCCGGGCGAGGACACCACCCCCGCCGCGCCGGTGGTCTACACCACAGCCATCCGCTGCGACGGCAGCCTGGCCCAGTCCCTCGCCGGCATCAGCCTGCTGGCCAACCAGCTCGGCTTCACCCACGCCCCCGAAACCCTCTACGCCGTTGACGGCCAGAGCGCCGCTTTCCATGCCGACCATGGCGCCAGGGCAGTGAGCCTGGCGGTGGAATGCAACCCCCGCCAGCGGACCGTCTCCCTGGCGGTGAGCGGGCTGGATCACCAAGACACCTTTGAAACATTCCATCAGGTGTCCAGCACCCTGTTTGGCGACTGCTGATCGGGAGCCGTGATCCAGGCGGCCCCCCTCCTACGCTTGGCCTTCCCCTCAATGCTGTGGCCATGGTCAGTGGAACGGAGCGTGCCTTGAATGCCCCGCCGGCCTCCCGCAACACGTCGGCCACCCTGGATGCCATCCAGCTGATGCTGCGCGACCTGCACACCCGGCACGATGAAATACGCCACCGAGCCGCATTCCGCGGCTGCACCAATGAACTGTTGGCCGTTCAGCAGGAGCTGGTGGAATATTTGCTCAGCAAGAAAAGCCAGTTGACGGGCCATGTCGACCCGGAGAGCGGCGGCACTCGCAACTACAACTCCTTCGTTTGAGTGGCCCCTTGAGCCACCGCCCCAAGGTGGTGGTGGTGGGTGCCGGACCGGCGGGGGCCAGCTTGGCCCTACTGCTGGCCCGTGGCGGTATGGCCGTAACCCTGGTGGAGGCCGGCACCAACCTGGAGCGTCAATTCCGCGGCGAAGCGCTGATGCCCTCAGGGCTAGAGGCCCTGGCGGCCATGGGGCTGCTCGAGCTGATTCCAGGCCTGCCCCACCGGCCCCTGGTGGAATGGCGCTTCGTGGTAGATGGCCAGGAGCTATTCACCGCCACCGAGCCCCTCGGCGGCGATCCCAGCCGGCCCTGCACCCTGGTGAGCCAGCCGGCCCTGCTGGAGGCCCTGCTGAAACGGGGCAGCACCTACCCCTCCTTTGCGATTGAGCGGGGCCAACCGGTGGTTGACCTGCTGTGGCAGCAGGAGCGGGTGGCGGGGGTGCAACTGCGCGATGGCAGTCAGCTACCTGCCGACCTTGTCGTCGGCTGCGATGGCCGGGGCTCCCTGGTGCGCCAGAAGGCAGGGCTAGCGCTGCAGAGCAGCCCCAGCCCGATCGACTTGCTCTGGTTTCAACTGGCCAGTCCCGCGGCCTCGCCCATAGCTGGCTCCTTCACCACCCTGGTGGGGCCCCAGGGGGTTTTCAGCGCTTTCGAAAGCGCCAGCGGCGGCGTCCAGCTGGGTTGGGTTATGGGCAAGTCTCAAGCCACACCCGAGCTCAGCAGAGAAGGCTGGATCGAGCGGATGGCAGCATTGAGTCCGCCGCAGCTAGCGGCCTGGCTACGGCAGTGGCGCGGTGGATTGGGGGCGCCCAGCCGACTGACGGTGCAGGTGGGACTAGCGGAGCGCTGGTGCCAACCGGGCCTGCTACTGCTTGGCGATGCGGCCCACCCGATGGGACCGGTGCGAGCCCAGGGCATCAACATGGCCCTGCGTGATGCCTGGGTAGCCGCCATACGGTTGTTGCCTCTGCTCAGCAGTGGCTGCAGCGGCGCTGCCCTTGATGGGGTGGCCGTCCAAATTGAGGCGGAGCGGCGGCCCGAAATCATCAGCATGCAAACCCTGCAGGCTGCCGAAGCAGCCCGGGGAGAGCAGTTGCGGCAGCAGGGTTGGTTGCGGGGGGCTCTGGCGATCGCCGCACCCCTGGTGGGCCCCGCGATCGCTGCCCACTGGAGCCAGCAGCAACAACCGCTTCGCCAGGGACTGGCCCAGCTGCCAGGAGCGCCATGATGGGAGCAACCCCGGTGGAACCATGGCCGCGCCTCGGATTGATCCCGCACTTGCCCTTGGCCTGATCGCCCTGCTGGCTGCACCCCTACAGGCAGCACCCAAGGACCCGCCGTACCCATCCATGGACCTGTTGCGCGAGCTCCAGCTCCAAACCTTCGCCTGCGGAAGAGACAACACAATTGAAGTCTGCGGCAAGGCACGCACCATGGCCGATCCGCTGATGGATCACCCACGCCTGGGCGCCAACTGCAAGGACGCCATCTGGACGATCCTCGAACGGGCAAAGCCAGCTACCACCAACACTTTTGAAAGGCGCGAAGCTCTCAACCGAGCCGGCCAGGACGTGATCCCCTTCTGCAAACAGCAGACCCGCTCGGTCGCCCCGAGCAAAACCGACACAAAACCCAAGGAGAAAAAAGGTGCGTTCAACCTAATTCCTGGGTCCTGATCCTGATCCCGGCTGGCTCTCAATCAGGTTCAGCACCTGCTGGGCAGTGCTGTCCATAAAAGCCAGCGACCAGCCGACCTGCACCACCGCCTGATCGGCCAAGGCACAGAGACCATCCTTCTGAGCCGCAACTTCACAGCTGGCAGACAGGCCCAGTAAGGCATTGGTGAGCTTGCCGCGCAGGCAGGTTTCCTTGCCGCGTCGCTGGATCACGGCTTCAGCTGCCAACCGACTGCGCTGCACCGCCTCCGCCAAAGGAAGGGCGCGGGCTCCCCCCATCACTGCCGCCAGGCCGGCTTCTGTGGCCGCTAAGGAGCTGGCTGTTAGCGCCAAGCCAGCTAAGCAAGCCACTCTCCAAATGTGCCCGCTGGCAAACCTGTTTTTGGCCAACACCCCTGTCCCCAATCAACTGCCTTCCCTTGGAAGCTAGTCAGTTCTGGAAAGGTGACAAGCCAAGGTTAATTTGGTGCCCCAGTGCCCCTGTGGATTCGGCCGATGACCAGCAGTAATCCCGTGAGCATTCGGCAGATTTCCCTGGTCCAGCCTTTCAGCGACCAGAAGCCCGGCACCTCCGGCCTGCGCAAGAGCAGTCGCCAGTTCCAGACGCCCCACTACCTAGAGAGCTTCATCGAAGCGAGCCTGCAGGTGCTGCCAGGCGTGGCCGGCGGCACCTTGGTAGTGGGAGGTGACGGTCGCTACGGCAACCTCGCAGCAATCAAGGTGATCGCCCGCATGGCCGCAGCCCATGGCGTGGCCCGGCTGATTACCACCACCGGCGGCATCCTCTCCACCCCAGCCGCCTCCCACCTGATACGTCAACACGGCGCCGTGGGCGGGGTGATTCTCTCGGCCAGCCATAACCCCGGCGGCCCCGATGGCGATTTCGGCGTCAAGATCAACGGCGCCAACGGCGGCCCCACGCCGGAATCGATCACCGACGCGATTTACGCCGCCACCTTGGAACTAGGCGGCTATCGGATCTGCGAAGGCGGCAGCGATCCCGACCTCTCAACGCCAGGGCTCAGCAGCATTGGCGACCTGCAGGTTGAGGTTATTGATGGCGTAGACGACTACGTAGCGCTGATGCAGCGCCTGTTCGACTTCGACCAGATCGGCGATCTATTGCGGGGCGACTTTCCGATGGCCTTCGATGCCATGCACGCGGTGACCGGCCCATACGCCAGCCGGATCTTCGAAGAATTGCTTGGCGCTCCCGCGGGCACGGTGCGCAACGGCATCCCCCTAGAAGATTTTGGCGGCGGCCACCCCGATCCCAATCTCACCTACGCCCACGACCTGGCCGAGCTGCTGATGGGCAGCGATGCCTACAAATTCGGTGCCGCCTGCGATGGCGACGGCGACCGCAACATGGTGCTGGGGGCACGCTGCTTCGTGAACCCAAGCGACAGCCTGGCGGTACTCACCGCCAACGCCACCTTGGCCCCGGGCTACGCCGATGGCCTAGCCGGTGTGGCTCGCTCGATGCCCACCAGCGCCGCCACCGATGTGGTGGCAAAGGAGCTTGGTCTGGCCTGCTTCGAAACGCCAACGGGCTGGAAATTCTTCGGCAACCTGCTCGATGCGGGGCGCATAACCCTTTGCGGTGAGGAAAGTTTCGGCACGGGCAGCAACCACATCCGCGAAAAAGATGGCCTCTGGGCGGTACTTTTCTGGCTGCAGATCCTGGCCAGGAAGCAGACACCAGTGAGCAGGATCATGGCCGAGCACTGGAGCCGTTTCGGCCGGCACTATTACTCGCGCCACGACTACGAAGCCATCGCCAGCGAGGCCGCCCATGGCCTCTACAACCGCATCAAGGATATGCAGCCCGCGCTGGTGGGCCAAAGCTTCGCCGGCCGCAGTATCGCTACCGCCGACGACTTCGCTTACACCGATCCGGTAGACGGATCTCTCACAAGCGGCCAAGGCCTGCGTCTGCTGCTCGAAGATGGCAGCCGAGTGGTGCTGCGCCTCTCCGGCACCGGCACCCAGGGAGCCACCCTGCGGGTGTATCTGGAGAGCTATGTGCCCCCTAGCGGCAACCTCAGCCAGGATCCCCAAATGGCCCTCGGCGAGCTGATCACGGCAATCGATGGACTGGCCGAAATCAAGAACCGCACGGGGATGGTTCGCCCCACCGTGATCACCTAAGCGGTTGTCTCCGGTATGGATTCAGGCAACCAGCGAGCCTCAAAATTTTTGATCACCACATAGAAAGGGGGCACAACTCCAAGCGAAAGCACTGTGGCAACTAGCAGCCCCCCAAATATCACGGTGCCCAGGGATTGCTGACTATTCGCACCAGCGGTGGTGGCCACCACAAGGGGCAGGAATCCCGCCAGGGAGGCGATTGCGGTCATCAGAATTGGCCTCATCCGAGACTCAGCAGCAGAAATGGCCGCTTCCACAAAGCTCATGCCATTGGCAACGTGCTGCTCAGCAACCTCAACAATCAAAATGCCGTTCTTCGCAGCCAACCCGATCAAGGTCACCAGACCCACCTGGGCATAGATATTTAGGTCGATAGAGCGGAGCGCCAAGAAAACCAGGGCGCCAAGCATGGCCAAGGGAACCGTCATCAAAATGATGACTGGGGTTATGTAGCTCTCGTACTGGGCAGAAAGCACCAGATAGACAATCAATATGCCCAGGCCAAATACCAGTACGCTGGCGTTACCCGCAGAAAGCTGCAGGGAAGCAAGGCCAGTGAATGCGTAGTCAATATTGTTGGAATCAAGCCGCTTAAAGATCTGCTGAATAGCCGTCAAGGCTTGACCAGAGCTCTTGCCAACCGCCTCGACACCCTGAATCAAAATTGTTCGATAAAGGTTGTAGTGACTAATAACCGGAGGGGCACTGGTGAGTTCTGACGAGGCAAACTCACTAACCTGCACAAGCTTGTTGTCGCGGTTACGCACGTAGTAACTAAGTACATCTTCCAGGGTACTACGACCAGAAGCCTCTGACTGCACATAGATATTGCGCACCTGACCATTTTCATAGGTCAAGCCTGAATAGTTACCACCTGCGAGCACAGCAATCGTCTGCATCGCCTGCTGGAAGTCGATGTTCAGCGCACCCACAATCGAACGATCGATCTTGAGACCAAATGCTGGGGCACTTGGAATGAACTGGGTGTAAAGGTTTGAAAACTGATCGGATGCCATACCAGCTGCCACAAGCTTTTGAGCCATGGCGTCAAGTTGGTTAAAGCTGTATGCGCCATTACTTAAGTCATTGAACTGAAAGTAGAAGCCACCCTGGGACGAGAAGCCAGGGATCGCCGCCGGCAGGCTTGCTACAACGTGACCACTACTAATCTTGGAAAGTTTGGTGTTGAGTCGCTTCACGATTGCTGGGACTTTCTGATCGGCTCCACTGCGCTCCTCAAGGGGCTTGAGGCCGAAGAAGAACACTCCTTGATCAGGGCTAGAACCATTGAAGCCATAACCGCTCACCACCGAAGCGGCAGTGATATCTGGCTCTTCCTTGAGAATTTTGGCCACTTCAAGACCAGTCTTCTGGGTCAAGCTGAGAGAGGCACCATTCTGCAATTGGAAAATTCCCACCCCATAACCTTGGTCTTCTTCAGGAATAAACGCCGAGGGCAGGGCCGAGAAAGCAAGCGCGGTGAGCACAATGCCGCCAGCGAGGCCAGCAACAACATATTTTCGGCGGCGGATAAGCACCTCAAGTAAGCGGGCATAACTGCTCTGCAACCAAGCAAAAAACCGATTGAATTGCTCAAAAATTGAGGCAAGCCGGCTACCAGCCAACCCGAACACGAGAACTCCAAAGACGTAGGCACCGACGCCAAAGGATGCGGCGCTGAAGCGGCCGAAGGCCAAGCCCACTACCACACCACCAGCAGTCCAGCCCCAACCTTGCGGCTTAGGTGGCTGTTCAGACCTAAGAATCAACGCCGACATCATGGGCGAGAAGGTGAGGGCGTTAAAGGTGGAAATCGCTATGGAGAAGGCGATTGTTAGTGCAAATTGCTTATAGATGATGCCAATACCACCCGGGTAGAAAGCGACTGGTACAAACACCGCCATCAGCACCAGCGATGTAGCAATCAGAGCACCAATCAGTTCACCCATGCAGGCCATAGCCGCCTTACGCGGACTCATACCGCTCTCCAAGTTCTTGGAGACCGCCTCGATCACAACGATCGCGTCGTCAACCACCAGGCCAGTAGCAAGCACCAAGCCCAACAAGGTGAGCTGGTTTATGGAAAATCCAAAAGCCTTGATGAAGGCAAAAGTGCCGATAAGTGAGATCGGGATTGCCAGACTGGGCACCACCGTGGCGCGCCAGTTCTGTAGAAACAGAAACAGGATCACCAACACCAGCACAATTGCCAGGCCAAGGGCATCCGTTACCCCTGCAACTGCAGATTCAATAAACTGACCAACATTATAAATCTGCTTAACCGCGATCCCTGGCGGAGCTGTCTGGGTGAATTGGTTCATCACCACCACCACAGCTTCCGAAACATCTAGAGCATTGCTCTCAGGAGTTTGGAACACCGCAACCGTGATAGATGGAAACCCATCAAAACTCACCGCCTGCTGAGCAAAGGTATTAAACCCGTAGGTAGCCTGGCCCACATCGCGCAGCCGTAGTAGATTGCCCTGTGGTGACTTACCAACTATCAGGTCATTGAGCTGATCTACCGACATCAAGTTGCCATTATCAGCAACCAAAATTGGGTAGGCAAACAGCTGATCACCCCCCGCAGGTGCCCCCCCAACCAGGCCGCCAATAGCGATGCTGTTTTGACTCTTGACAGCATTGACGATCTGATCGGCCGTCAACTGGTTGGCACTGAGCTTGCTTGGATCAACAAACAGCCAGAAGGCAGGGTTACTACCTCCCAGCAGACTGACTTGAGCGACTCCGGGGACCCGCTCAAGCTGGTAGTAGAGCTGCTCATAAATCAAGCCGTTGATATAAGAAGCATCAAATTGACCCTGGCTAGACGTGACCTGATAGGCAAGCAGAATCGATGGGGTGCTCTGCATCACTGACACCCCAGTTGCCGAAACCTGTTCGGGCAACTGAGGCATGGCCAGGGAAACGCGGTTTTGAACGTTTACTTGGTCAATATTGATATCCGTGCCTTCGTCAAAATAAACCTGAATGATGCTCTGACCGGTATTAGAGCTTGTTGAAGAGATGTAGGCCGCACCCGGCACGCCGTTGATCTGCTGCTCGAGCGGATTAGTAACGGCCTGTTCCGTCACTATGGAATTAGCACCGCCGTAACTGGACGTCACATTAATAAGCGGTGGAGCAATATTCGGCAGGTTTTCAATTGGCAGACTGGGAATTGCAATGATTCCCATCAGCACAATCAGAATGCTGCAAACGGTCGTAAGGACAGGCCGCTTAATAAAATTATCGGAGAGTGACATATCTTTCTCAGTTGCTTCCGCTCGAGAGTTTCACTGGCATGCCGGTACGCAACAGCGTCGTATTTGAAACGACCACCCTTTCTCCTTTCTGCAGGCCGGAGAGCAGCGGGTAGCGATTGCCCTCCAGCTCCCCAAGCTGAACTGGGGTTTGCACCACGATCGGGGTGGTGGGTGGCAGGGCCTCAAGCATCTGTTTCTGCGCCTCGGGAATCTGGGTTGAGGCACGGATCTTGGCGAGCACCTGGCTGAGTTGCAGCACCCGATAAACAAAAGGCTGTTGGGCCTGCATCATCACTGCCTGGACCGGCACGGAAAGCTGGCGGGTGTTGCCGGTGACAATCAGGTTGCGCACGTACTGACCTGTTTTGAGCTGGCCGGTTGCGTTGGGGAAGGAGGCCTTAACTAGCACCGTGTTTGGAGAAGAACTACTACCGCTCACTCCGTAGTACGGGGAAATAAACACCACCTTCCCCGTCGCAGATAAAGGCGGGTTGCCCTGGGTCACCAGTTGCACGGTCTGGCCAAGCGCCACCCGCGATGATCGGGAGGCGGGCACATCCATCAAGGTCCAAAGATTTGAGTTGTCGACAATGCCGGTGATCGCCTGTCCCTGGCGAACGTAATCACCCAACTTCACCGTATCGAGATCGCCGATCTCACCGCTGATCGGTGCAGTCACGAATTTGTAGCCCAAGGTGGCTGCATTGCCGCGCACCTGGTCGCGGCTTTGAATCGCCTGGGTGACGTAGAAGTCGCGATCCTTGGTGGATACCGCTCCCTGCTCGTTCAAAAAGATATAACGCTCCGCGTTAACCAGATCCTTACGGGCCTCGGCCTTGCTGGCATCCAGGTTTGCCGATTGCTGCACGTTATCGAGCTCCAAGATCGGCTGGCCCGCCTTCACCCGCTGGCCCTGGGTCGCCAGGATCTTCACCACCCGCCCATCAACCTCGGGGCGCAGTGCCACATCACTGGTGGAGCTGAGCTGGCTGATCACCTCAATCGAGGGGCTGAAATCAGCCTCGCCGATGATTTCGGACTGCACTACCAGCGGTTGCCGGGAGGCCTGTTTGGTCGCACACCCCCCTGCGCACAGCAGCCCTAGAAGAGAGGAGACCGCAACCGCTCTGTTCACATCCACTGAGCATCCAAGGGCAAGTTACCGGATGCCTGGCTTTTTGGCCTGGCTCGCAAGTTGCACCGGGGCACCATGGCGCAGGTTGAGCAGGCCAGCGGTAATCAGCCGATCGCCTTCCTGTGCAACACCCTGCCCCCCCCGCTGCAGTGGATAGAGGGTTCCTTGCAGATCTCCTATCTGCACCGGAGTTTGCAAGGCAAACAGGGTGCCTCTTGGCAACCGTCGCAGCTCGGCGATGGGAGCCTTGCCTGGCCGCTGCTCCAGCTCAGCCAAGCTGCCCACTAAATAGATAAATGGCTGTCCTGCCAACCTGGTCACCGCGGTGAAGGGAACGGCCAACTCCTGGCGCCGATCCAGCACCAGCCGCGTGCGACTGCGCTGGCCATTACGCAGGCTGCCCCGCGGGTTAGCAAACGACGCCTTCACCAGCAGCGTCTGAGTTGGGGCGCTCACCCCCGGATCCACCGAGATCACCGGGCCCTCCGCCAGGGGCTGGGAGCTGGAGGCCGCCAGCAGCAGCACCCGCTGGCCAGGCCGAACACGATCGGCATAGGTGGCAGG
The DNA here is from genome assembly GCF_024346235.1 of Cyanobium sp. BA5m-21. NCBI lineage: Bacteria > Bacillati > Cyanobacteriota > Cyanophyceae > Synechococcales > Prochlorococcaceae > Cyanobium > Cyanobium sp. BA5m-21. The sequence goes on along the minus strand of NZ_JAGQCO010000025.1, from coordinate 23,536 downwards.
TACGTCGATGCGGGCAAGGAGATTGGCGTTGCGGATCAAGCGGGTAATCGGCACGCCCGCAGCAATCACATCACCCTGCTTGACGCGCAAATCGGCCACCGTGCCGCTGATCGGCGCCCGCAGATCCTTGAAGGCGAGATCGGCTTCCCTGGCCACCAAGGCTTCGCGGGCAGCGATGTAGGCCTGGCGAAATTCATCCCGCTGCAGGGCACTGGCAGCACCTTGACGGGCCAGATCCTGATAACGCTGGTAATTGAGGCGGTTGGTCTGCATCTGAGCGCGCAGGCTGGCCACCTCGGCCCTGAGCTGGGCCTGGTCGAGCACCAGCAGCAGCTGGCCCTGGCGCACCCGATCTCCTTGACGCACCAACAATCGCTGAATGCGGCCACCCGCCTGGGCCGCTAGATCCACCTCCTCCTCTGCCTCCAGGGTGCTCACGGTGTCAAAACTGGCTTGAAATTCAGCAGTTCCCAGGCGCTGGCTCTGCACCACAGGCAGCCGCGGGGCTGGCTCGCGGCCCTGCTGACACCCCACAACCAGGGCAGAGGCCATCGCCGTGAGAATCAAAAAGGGGGAAACAACTGGGCGGTGCATGGTGTGATGGTGGAACGGGCGCGCCGCGTGGCCGGAGCGTATCGCCGGCGGCCCGATGATGGACTCAGAACGGCGCTGCGGCGACCTCGTGAGCGACCTGTTCAGCCATCAACGCGACATCACCCTGGCCCGGGTCGCGCCCCTGGCCGACCGGCTGCGGCCCCGCAACCTTGATGACTTCGTCGGTCAGGAGTCGATCCTCGGCGTAGGACGCCTGCTACGCCGCGCCATCGCCGCAGATCGAGTCGGCAACCTGATCCTGCACGGCCCGCCGGGGGTGGGCAAAACCACCCTGGCCCGGATCATTGCTGGCAGCACCAGGGCCCACTTCAGCAGCCTCAATGCCGTACTCGCCGGCGTCAAGGATCTGCGGGCCGAGGTAGACGCGGCCCAGCAGCGCCTGGCGCACCATGGCCTGCGCACCACCCTGTTCATCGACGAGGTGCACCGTTTCAACAGTGCACAACAAGACGCCCTGCTGCCCTGGGTGGAAAACGGCACGGTGAATCTGATCGGAGCCACCACCGAAAACCCCTTTTTCGAGGTGAACAAAGCCCTGGTAAGCCGTTCGCGGTTGTTTCGCCTGCAACCGCTTGAGCCAGCACACCTGCGCCAGCTGCTGGAACGGGCCCTGCGGGATCCGGCAGTGGGCTATGGCGAACGCTCGATTGACTTAGCCGCAGCAGCGGCCGACCACCTGGTTGATGTGGCCGGCGGCGATGCCCGCAGCTTGCTGAATGCCCTGGAGCTGGCGGTGGAGACCACTCCTCCCGGTGCTGATGGCTCCATCAGGATCGATCTGACCATCGCCGAGGAGTCAATTCAGCAGCGGGCGGTGCTCTACGACAAGCAGGGGGATGCCCACTTCGACACGATCAGCGCCTTCATCAAATCGTTGCGCGGCTCCGATCCAGATGCGGCCCTTTTCTGGTTGGCCCGCATGGTGGAGGCGGGCGAAAACCCGCGCTTTATCTTCCGGCGCATGTTGATCGCTGCCGGAGAAGACATCGGCTTAGCCGATCCCCAGGCAGTGGTGGTGGTGGAAGCCTGCGCGGCCAGCTTCGAGCGAGTGGGATTGCCAGAAGGCCTTTACCCGCTGGCCCAGGCAGCTCTGTATTTGGCGGGAGCGGAGAAGAGCAACAGCGTGCTGGGTTTCTTCGATGCCCTCAAAAGCGTGCGCAGCGCCAACGGCCAGCAGGTGCCCGCCCACCTGCGCGACGCCAACCGTGATGGCCAGGCTTTTGGCGATGGGGTGGGCTACCGCTACCCCCATGCCTACGCCGAGCACTGGGTAGCCCAGCAGTATTTGCCTGGCGCACTTCAAGGTGAGATCTTCTGGCAACCGGGCAGCCTGGGCTGGGAGGGCCAGAGGCGCAAGCGCCTGCAACAGCGGCGGGCCGCCCAGCTGGCGGCTGCCGCTGAGATGGCGGCGGATCAGGGCGATGTGCTCAGCAGCAGTCCGGAGGATCCCCAGCTGGAGCGCTGGCTGCAGCGGCAAGCCGCCGCCGAGGGAGAACGACTCGACACTCTGAGACATCGCTTCTGGGCAGGCGTGATCTGGCAACGCCAAGCGCGGGTGCTGGTGCTGGAAGCGAGGTCGTTGCTATGGGCCCTTGATCCCCTGGCCGCTACGCCCGAGGGCGGGGTAGTGATCACCGTGGCCCAGGCCTCCGACCGGGAGCGGCTGCAAGCCCAGCTGAAGGTGCTCGACAGCCTGCGCCAACCCCAGCTGCTGCTGGTGCCTCCCCAAACCCCTGCCGCCCTTAACTCCCAGCTCGAACCGCAACTCGCACTTGACTCCGGGGCCCGCTTCGACTGGGTGATAGCGCGTCAACCCTGGCAGGGACTCAGCGCCGAACAAATCGAGGCCTGGGTCAGCCAGGCTGGCGCGCTGCTGGGCCAAAACGGCCAATGGCGCCTGCTGTTCAGCACTCCCCAACTCGGTCCAGCAGCAGGCCTGCGGGCCCTGCTCGGCAAGGCAGAAACCTCCCTGCAAACCTTGCTGGAGGAGCTAACTCACCTGGAGGGGCAGCGACTGATCCAGGCCCAAAGCACCGGCCTAATCAGCCAACGCAGCTTGATCGCCGCTGGATGGCAAGTGCAACAGGAGCAGTGGCAGGAATCACTCCAACTCGAGCTGACTGCCGAGCTGATCGAACGCTGGCTGGCCCCGGCCAGCTCCTATCTAGAAGCCATGGCCGCACTCCGGGGCAAGCCCCTAGCCAGTGATGCCGTGCAAAGCCTGCGAGAAGCATTCAGCCGTCTGCTGGGCCAGCCCCTGCCCCAGACACTTGAGCACACCTTGGTAAGGGCAAGGCGTGCAGACGCACTGAAAACACCCCTAAACACATAAAAAAGCCCCGGCGAAAGCCGGGGCAGCTGAGGTGGCGAATCGCCTAGCGAGAGCCGAACACCAAGGCCATGCTCACCAAAGGCCAGGCTCACCAGAGGCCGCGGATAGCCTCAGGTTGCACCTGCTGAACTGGGGCTGGGGCTGGGGCCATTGTGCGCACTTCAGCCACGGGATCAGCCATCTGGTTGGCCTGGATGCAGGCCGGCAGGAACACGTACCAGGAGAGCAGGGAAGTGCACTGGGCGTCACCTTGGCAGCGACCTTCGGCACAGACGTTCTGGGCACCGGTGTAGGTGTTGCAGAAGTCGGCTAGGCGCATGTCGGTAGGCAGCGCATTCATGATGCCGGCCGAGGAGATCTGGCCGTCACGGGCATCGGCCATGATCGCCGAGCGCAGAGCCTGCACCGCGTAGGTGTTCATGCTCCAGTAGGGGAAGTAGCTGGTGGTTTGGTTCTTGAGGAACTTCACACCGGCATCCGAGTAAAGGAAGCGGGAGACGCCAACCAAGTCCACGTTGTAGGACTTGTTCATGCCCTCACGCACCTCGGCAGCAGTCCAGCCGGAGCGGTTCAGGCCCCCTTCCAGACCCCGATCGGTGACTTCACCAGACTGCAGAAATGTATTGAAGGCATCCTGGTTGGTAGACCACACGGCGCCGCCGGTGTTCCAACGAACGGGGAGATTGTTGTCGACTGCGGCGGACGCTGGCATAGCCACCGCCGAGAGGGCCGTACCCACAAAAAGGCCGGCCAGCAAACGCTTGATCACGAGAGGCGTGGAATCAGTTCAATCCGAAGCTAGCCACGCCATGCCGCATGTCACCAAAGATGCAAGTCTGCGGAGCGCATCGACACAAAACGAAAGATTTGTACTGGATTTAAGTGGTGAACCTTCGTTTTCAGAACAATCACGCGCCTTTATGTACCCCCTCTTTCTTCGGGCTGTCCTGGCGACTCCAACATCAAACCTGCACAGCCCTCACCAACCGCCGCCCAACGCCAATCCTGCTGCAGAGCGCTGCTGTGATCGGGCTTGGCCCCATCACTGAGATTTTGCAAGCTACCGCTGGTGTGGTCGTAACACCACTGAGCCAGTTCTGCTGCAAGGGTGCGATGGCGCCACTTGATGGCCGCTTCCTTCAACACCCAGCTGTTGAGCACCGCTCGCCGTAGCTCCTCCCCAGTCAAATCCCCCAACTGCGCCTGTTCAGGCTCTGGATAAAACCGCCGCATCAATCCAGCTGGCTCAATAGGTCGAGCAGTGGATTCGAGGTCTACTCCGATGGGAGAGCCGGAGTAGCCAATCAGCAAGCCAGCGCCGCTATGGCTGAGACTGACCCATCCCAGATCATTACCTAAAAGTGGTGGTTGGCCGGGCGGACTATGGAGAGGCACCGCGGCACCAGCGCAGCCCAACACATCAGCCAGCTGCTGCCGGAGCAGAGCCCGGCTCTGGAAGTAGCGACTTCGCTGCAGCTCAGGCAGGCCCAAGCCCCAACTCCATTCATCAGTAGATAAACAACCGAGGCAGCCCCCCTCCAGATAGCGCAGCCATAGCTGGGGGGCTGGGCGCTGCGGCAGATCCAAGCTGCTGCCTAGGCTCACTCGTGAGTTCGGTTGGACGTTCAATGACCTTGCAGATCGGCGAGCCCGCCCCTGATTTCACCTTGCCAGACCAAGACGGAACGGCGGTGAAGCTTTCCCAGTTCAAGGGCCAACGGGTGGTGATCTACTTCTATCCCAAGGACGACACCCCCGGCTGCACCAAAGAAGCCTGCAATTTCCGCGACCAGTGGGGCGCATTCGAAAAGCAAGCCATCACCGTGCTCGGCATCAGCAAAGACGGCGCCAGCAGCCACGCCAAATTTATCGCCAAATATGACCTTCCCTTCACCTTGCTAAGCGACGCCGAGCCCTGCGCAGTGGCCGCGGCCTATGGGAGCTATGGGCTGAAGAAATTCATGGGCAAGGAATACATGGGCATGATGCGCCACACCTTTGTGGTGGATGCAGAAGGAAAGATCGAAAAGATCTACACAAAAGTGAAGTCCGAAACCATGGCTGACGACATCCTCAGCGATCTGGGCCTGGCCTGAGTGCCGCCAAGGCCTCAAGGGCCAGGTCTGGAGCCAGCTGTAGCGGCATAGCACTGACTAGCAGCTGCTGCAGCAATGGTTTCAGCAGGGGGCCATCTCCTCCCGTGAGCCAAAAACTGCAGCCCGGGCAGCTTGTTTTGGCTTCACGCCCAGCGGCGGCCAAGGCGGCCGCCAGACCCCGCAAAACCCCAGCGGCCATAGCTTCTGGTGTGGAGTGAGGCCAAAGTTCCGGGGGCAGATCTAAGGGCGGGTCCAAGGCAGGCAGTCCTGCAGTTTCAGCAGCCAGGGCCCGCAACTGCAAGGCAGCTCCGGCTAGCAACCGTCCTCCCCCAAATCGGCCCTCGCTGGTGACCAGGGTGAGGCTCAGGGCGGTGCCGCCGTCCGCCACCAATACGGGACCAGAGGCAAGGCACCAGGCCCGCCAACCCACTAGGGCACGGTCCACCCCCAGCCAGCCAGGCTGCTCCAACAAGGGCACATCTTTCAAATGCAGACGCCGCTCCAGCGGCAATGGAGCAGAGGCGGGCACCTGGCCCACCGCCGCCCAAGCAACCAGCCCCTCAAGCTGTCCCACACCGGCTGGAGCACTCCACGTACGCAGGCAGCCCAGCTCACCCTCTGCCCAGTGCCATCGGCTGTTGCCGATCAGCAGCCAACGGCCCTCGCTCAGATGCCCTCGCCCATCAATCCCGGCAGATGGATGCCACATTCTTGTTGGAGACCACCGAAACGGGTCGCCCGGCCGCTGACATCTCCTAGATCAGGAGCACTGGAGTGCCAGTCGCCCACCGTGGAATAACCCTGCTCAAACAGCGGGTGCTGGGGCAATTTGTGCTCTTCCATGTAGTAGTAAACATCCCGTTTACTCCAGGAGAGAAGGGGCCGCAGCGACCAGCGCTGACGCACCGCATCCAGCGGTTCCATGGCCTTGCGGTGATCGGTCTGGCTGCCGCGCACACCACTGGCCCAACAGGTCACCGCCAGATCAGTGAGGGCCCGGTCGAGGGGTTCCACCTTGCGGATGCGGTGATAAAGCGCCAGATCTCCCGGCTGGTCGGTTTCCCAAAGGCGGCCGTGCAGAGCTTCCATCCGGGCCGGGCTCATGGCCGACTGGGCCACCACTAACTGAAGCTGGAGCTGATCTACCAGGCGCTCGGCATATTGATAGGTCTCCGGCGGCAGATAGCCCGTATCAACCCAGATCACGGTTATGGGCCGACCGATATTGGCGGTCAGCTCACTGGCCATGTGCAGCAAAACTGCCGACTGAATGCCAAAACTGGTTGTTAAGGCAAATCCTGCCCCGAAGGTGTTCTGAGCCCAGCTCAGGCGCTCTTGGGCCGACAAAGGTGCAAGCAGCGCCCTGGCAGCGTCCAGATCGATCGGCCGACCGGAGCCATCGGGTGAAAGAGCTGGGACTTGGGCCATCTGCATCAAACCATCATCGCCCTTTGAGTAAGTCGCTGGTTAGGGTTCAAAAGCAGGTGCCGGCGAAAGACCACCAAAGCAATGCTGAATCCTGAGGCGGCGCGATCGCAGGCTGCGGTGACCCCGCCAACCGCACCGGTGGTGATCGTGGGCGGGGGCTTTGGTGGGCTTTACACCGCCCTCGCCCTGGCAGAGCGCCGCCACCATCCACCAATCCTGCTGATCGAACCCAACGATCGCTTCCTATTTCTGCCCCTGCTTTACGAACTGCTGAGCGGCGAACTGCGCAGCTGGGAGATCGCACCTCGCTACGACAGTTTGCTGGCCGGCAAAGGGGTGGCCTGGCTGCAGGACCGGGTTGTGCGCATCGACGCCCAGTCATCACAAGTTCATACCGCCAGCGGCCGGTGCCTGGCCTTCAGCCGCCTGGTGCTGGCCACGGGCGCCCAGGCCAATGACTTCGGCATCCCCGGCGTAGCTGAATACAGCCTCGGTTTTCGCACCTTGGCAGACGTGGAACGGCTGCAGCGGCTAATTCAGACCTTGAAGGAGCGGTCCCGGCCCCTGCAGCGTTTGGCCGTGGTGGGAGCTGGTGCCAGCGGGGTGGAATTGGCCTGCAAGCTGGCCGACCAATTGCAGGGGAGCACGATTGTGGACCTGATTGAGCAGGGCCCCGGACTGCTCCCCCAGGCCAAGGCCTTCAACCGAGAACAGGCTGAGCAGGCCCTGCAACGCCGAGATGTGAGGCTGCGAACCCACACCCGCGTCGAGGCGGTGCAATCAGGTGGACTGACGCTGCTGGGGCCAGCGGGCTCGGAACAGCTGAAGGTTGATGGGGTTATCTGGACTGCAGGCCTGCGCTTTCAATCGCTTGAATGCCAGCCGCCAATTCCTGTCGACCGACTTGGACGACTGAGCTGCGAGCCCACCCTGCAGCTGGTCGATCAGCCCCACCTATTTGCCCTGGGCGATATCGCCCAGCAGGAGTTACCCCTGCCAGCCACGGCCCAAGTGGCCTTCCAACAAGCTGAGTGCCTGGCCGCCAACCTGATGCATTCCCTTGCTGGCGAACCCCTCGATCCCTTCAACTACAACGACCTCGGCGAAATGATGAGCCTGGGCCGAGGTGAAGCAAGCCTCGTTGGCGGCGGATTCACCCTGGCGGGAGCGGCGGCATTTCAGATTCGCAAACTGGCCTACCTGGCCCGCTTACCTGGTAAGTCGCATCAGTTCAAAGTGGTCGCCGGCTGGCTAGCGGACTGGCCCCGGTGACCCTGCCGGGAGCCCAGGCTTGCGGTGGGCAAGGCCCGCCCATGATCAAATCCGTAATCGCTGTCTATCTGTGGTGAAACAAGGCGGCCTGGCGGGGCGCACGGCCGGCTTGCGACCCGCCCAAAAAAGACGCCTGGAACGCCTCTGTCACCGCCGCCATCCGGACGACCAGATAGCTGAATTGCTCTGCTTGCAGCGGCTTGCCAGCGAAAGCCGTGAGCTGGAGCTGCCGCTCACCTTGGTAGTGGATAGCCGGGGCCTGTGCCGGCTGCTCTGGGTGGGGCCGCTGGAGCAATCGGGCCGGCTGCTGGAGCGCCTGCCCGGCTCGGAGCGCCGCCAGGGCTCCGAGCTGCGGCTGATCACCTGCTGCGGCCGAACCAAACAACTCGAAGCCGGCCGCCAGGAGGGAATCGTGGGGCTGGACATAGCGCCCATCGTTTGGCTGCGCTTCGGCGACAGGGCGGGGGCGGGGGGCCAATGGCCCGCCCAACTGTTGGTGGCCCACCCCGACGCCGCCGAACCCTGGGCAGGCGAAGCGACTGAAGATCTAGCCGAGCTGTGCGGCCGGGATCCCCTCAGCCTCACCCCGCCAAATGCAGCCAGCGCTGGCGCCAAAGGCGCCAGCCAAGACGGCCCTGAACGGGTGCTGCTGCTAGCCCTCACCCCCGGCGAGCGCGGCCGGGCCCAGCGCCTTATCGCCGAACTGGAGGGACTCGTAGGCAGCGCCGGTGCCGTGTCGGTGGGAGTGGTGGAGCAGCGCCGCAGCCAGGTTGCCCCCCAGACCCTCTGGGGTGAGGGGAAAGTGGGTGAAGCGGCCCTGGAGGCCCGGCGGCTCGGCGCCACCCTGGTAGTGACAGACCGGGAGCTCACACCGGTGCAAGCCCGCAATCTGGAGCGGCTCCTCGATCTGCCGGTGAGCGACCGCAGTGAACTGATTCTCGACATCTTTGCCCAACGGGCCGCCAGCGCCGCCGGGCGCCTCCAGGTGGAGCTGGCCCAACTGCGCTACAGGCTGCCCCGACTCACCGGCCGCGGCCGCAGCCTGTCGCGGCAGGGGGGAGGAATCGGCACCCGGGGACCGGGCGAAACCCAACTGGAAAAAGATCGTCGCGCCATCGCCCGCCGGATTGAGCGATTGCAGCGGGAGGTGAGCCAGCTGGGCGAGCACCGGGCCCGGTTGCGCCGCAGCCGCCAGGGACTGCGGCGACTGGCCCTAGTGGGTTACACCAACGCCGGCAAAAGCTCCTTGCTCAACGCCTTAACCAAGGCCAGCGAAGCCCGCGCCGTGCTGGCCGAAAACAAGCTGTTCGCCACCCTTGATCCCACCACCCGACGACTTGAATTGCCGGAACCAGTGCTGCTCACTGACACGGTGGGCTTCATCCGCGATTTGCCCCCGCCCCTGCTGGAAGCCTTCCGCTCAACCCTGGAGGAAACCCTTGAAGCTGAGGGCCTGTTGATCGTGGTTGATCTGGCCGACCCGGCCTGGCCCGAGCAGTGGCGCACCGTCAACACCATCCTCGATTCCCTTGGAGCAACCGCCCCCAGGCGCCTGATCGCTAATCAAATCGACCGCTGCCCAGCCGGGGAGGTGGAGCGAGCCCGGGCGCTAGCCCCAACGGCCCTATTCATTTCCGCCACCGCCTGCCTGGGCCTGCAGCACCTGCGCCAGGAGTTGCGCAGCTGGCCCGAGTCAGCGCCTGAGGACGAAAACACCACATCTGCGCGCTGACTTGTGGCACGATCAGCACTTGCTTTCTTCCTCCCTTTCAGCCTCTATGGCCCTCCAACTCGGCGATACCGTTCCCGATTTCACCCAGGATTCCCAGCTCGGGCAGATCAATCTCTACGACTTCGGCGCTGACAGCTGGGTTGTGTTGTTCTCCCACCCGGCCGACTACACCCCTGTTTGCACCACAGAATTGGGAGAGGTATCCCGGCTGCGCCCTGAATGGGAAAAGCGCAACGTCAAAACCATCGCCCTAAGCGTGGATTCCGCCGAAAGCCACAACGGCTGGATCTGCGATATCAACGAAACCCAGAACACAACAGTTGATTATCCGATCCTGGCGGATGCCGACAAAAAGGTGAGCGACCTTTACGGGATGATTCACCCCAACTCCCTTAACAATCTGACCGTGCGTTCGGTGTTCATCATCGATCCCAACAAGAAACTGCGCCTGCAAATCACCTACCCCGCCAGCACTGGCCGCAACTTCCACGAAATCCTGCGGGTGATTGATTCCCTGCAGCTCACCGACAACCACTCCGTGGCCACCCCGGTGAATTGGAAAGACGGCGACGATTGCGTAGTGGTGCCATCGATCTCCACCGAAGATGCCCGCGCCAAATTTGCCAAGGGCGTCACTGAGATCAAGCCCTACCTGCGCATGACCCCCCAGCCCAACAAGTGAGCTTGGGCTGATGCGGGTGTTGGGGTTGATGAGCGGCACAAGCGCCGATGGCGTGGATGCCGTCCTGGCCAGCTTCAGCGGGCCGCCCCAACGTCCGCGCTGGAAGCTGGAAAAGCACCACTTCAACCCTTACCCCGCCGAGCTCCAACGCCAGCTAATTGGCGTTGGCCAAGGCCAATCGTTCGATAGTTCAACGCTGCTCGAATTGGCGGAAGCCGTGACCGAGCAGCAAGCTCTCGCCGCCAGAGCATGCGACCCCCAGGGCGGGGCCAAATTAGTTGGCTGCCACGGCCAGACCCTCTGGCATCGCCCGCCCCAGGATGGTCAGCGGGGTGCCAGCTGGCAACTACTTCAAGGGCCGCTGCTGGCGGAACTGCTGGCTACGCCGGTGGTATTCGATTTCCGCAGTGCCGATCTGGCCCTTGGCGGTCAGGGAGCGCCACTTGTCCCACCTGCAGACCAGGCCCTACTGGGTCGTTGCGGCGGCTGGCGGGCGGTACTGAATCTGGGGGGCATCGCCAACCTCACCCTGATCCCTCCAGCCCAGGGGCCCGAAAGTTGCCTGCCAGTGCGGGGCTGGGACTGTGGTCCTGCCAATACCCTGCTGGACCTGGCAACCATGCACTTCAGTCGCGGCCAGCAGAGCTATGACGCTGATGGGGCCTGGGCCCGCCAGGGACAGATGGATGAAGCCCTGATTCAACGCTGGTTAGCTGAGCCCTATTTCCAGAGCCCACCGCCAAAGTCCACCGGTCGAGAGCTATTCGGCCAGGCAGACCTGGAGCGACGGCTGGCCGAAGTCAAGGGGAGAGACGCGGCGGATGCCCTAGCCACCCTGACCGGCTTCAGTGCCGCGGTTGTAGCCCAGGAGTTGGGCCATGGGCCCCAAGCGATCGAGCTGCTGGTAGCTGGCGGTGGCTGCCGCAACAGCCTGCTAGTAGAACAACTGCAACGCCGCTGCCGCGGCCTGATCGTGCGGCCGCTGGCGGAATTTGGCATCGGCGAGGCAGAGAGAGAGGCCTTGGCCTTCGCCCTGCTGGCCTGGTGGCACGCCCTGGGGCATCAGGGGAATCTGCCCTCAGTCACCGGCGCCAGCGGCGGCGCCGTGCTGGGGCTGTGCGCCCGTCCTCAGTCCGGTCGGTGCAAGCGAACCCTGCGGGGAGCTCCGCGCAGGCGCTGGGTTTTCTGGGCCTGACTGGCCTCCAATTCCTGACGAAAAAACTCAGATTGGAAACCAGCCTGAACCGGGGAAGCCTGGCTGGCCTGGGCCTGCTGCAGCCGCTCCACACCTTGCTGGATCAGCACCTTGGCCATGTTGCTCACCGTGCGGGACTCGGCATCCGCGAATTCAGCCAACTGTTGGCAGAGCTCCTCGGGCAACACCACCTGAATGCGCGGTGATTTGGACTTGCCACTCGAGGAGGTCTGCCGGGTGGCCACGGAGTTGCGAAGCAAGCGTGGGGCAGAGCTGGAGCTTGCAATCCCCAGCCCATACCCCTCAGATACCAATCAGTGTACAGAGATGCACAAGGGTAGTATCCAAGACTATGCTGAAGGCAACCATCCCATCGGAGGTGCACACCGTGCCCCGTTCCTCCACCCCAAGCACCTCAACCCCTGCCTCGGCTGCCCAGGGCCGCAAGCGCCGGACAGCCGAACGCAGCGATGTGCTCGTCTCCGCAGTAATCAGCACCTACCTGCTCACCCACCTGCATCACGTTCTGCAGCGGGCTGAATACGGCGCCCAGCAGGAGGGAAGAGGCGCACTTGCAGCCAACTACGCCGAGCTGCGCAAAGTGCTTTGCCTAGATGCCCGCAGTATGGAAGATGCCTCAGCCTGTGGCACACCTGAGCAAGGCGAAAACCAGCTAGCCGCCTGAACCGATTCGATTTAAAATTCAGCCAATTTGCTGCCAGCAATGACCGCCAGCAACGACGACGTCCTACGAGTCGAAGCCCTACAAGACGACGCTGAACGACCTCTGCATGCCAACAATGCTGCTGAGCTCTACGCCCAAATCAGTGGCGACCACGACCTAACCCAAGCGCTGTTCCGCCAGGCCCTACAGGATCCTTCCGGGGCCATTAGCCGAATCATTGAGCTGGGCCAGCAGTTCGGCTTGCCGGTCACCTCCCAAGAGATCCGCACCTACATCTCCACCCTGGATGACAGCGTCAGCAAGCAGTGGCTGGTGAAGGCTCGCGGAGGGCTCTGAGTTGGTGCGGCGCTGTTGTCGCTGATCACGCTCCCCACCTGCCCAGCTGAAAAAGAGCCAGTAACTCACAAGCGCCAGACCAGCTGCGACAACCAGAGCTGCCACCTGCTCAAGGCGCTTAATCATGGCAATCACACGGGCAGGTGAGACGAGTCTGCACCAGATGATTGCCTAGCCGCCCCCCCGACAGACGGGTCGCCAGGGATGATGGATTTGGTCCCTAGACCCTTATCCGTGCTCCGCCTCGAACGCCTCGGCAAGATTTATCCCACTGGCGAGGTGCTGCGGGATGTCACCTGGGAGGTGAGGCCTGGAGACCGCATTGGCTTGGTGGGCGTCAACGGAGCTGGTAAGTCCACCCAGATGAAGATCATTGCGGGGCTGGAAGAGCCCAGCAGTGGCCTGGTGGTGAAGCAAGGCGAACCCAGCATTGCCTACCTGCAACAGGAATTCGACGTCGATCCAGCCCGCACGGTGCGAGAGGAGCTGTTCCAGGCATTCGGCGAAGCAGCTGAAGTGCTGATCCGCCAGCACCAGCTGGAGCACGAGATGGCCAGCGAGAAGGCCGCCAGCGACCCAGACCATCTCGACGAGCTAATCCACGAGCTAGGCCGGCTGCACAGCCGTTTCGAGGCGTTGCACGGCTACGAGCTCGACGCCCGCATCGACAAACTGCTGCCCACCATTGGCTTCAGCCCCGAGGGGGCCGAACAGCTGGTGGGGGATTATTCCGGCGGCTGGCAGATGCGCATCGCCCTCGGCAAAATCCTCCTCCAGGAACCGGATCTGCTTCTGCTCGACGAGCCCACCAACCATCTGGACGTTGAAACAATCCAGTGGCTCGAGGGCTATCTGGTCGAACAGACCGCGGCCCTAGTTGTGATCAGCCACGACCGCACCTTTCTGGATCGGGTCTGCAACCAGATAGTGGAGACCGAACGGGGGGTATCGCGCACCTACCTGGGCAATTACAGCCAGCATCTAGAGCAGAAAGTCCTGGAGCGCGAAGCAACCCAGGCCGCATTTGATCGCCAACAAAAGGAGCTGGGAGCCCAGCAGGCCTACATCGACCGCTTTCGGGCCAGTGCCACCCGCTCCACCCAGGCCAAAAGCCGGGAGAAACTGCTGGAGAAGGTTGAGCGGGTCGAAGCTCCGCTCGAAGGTGTCGGCGGGCCGCAATTCCGCTTTCCCGAAGCACCACGCTCTGGGCGCGTGGTGGCAGACATCAAAAACCTGACCCACAGCTACGGCGACCAGATTCTGTTTTTAGGGGCTGAGCTGGAGGTGGAACGGGGTGACCGCATCGCCTTTGTCGGGCCCAACGGCGCCGGCAAATCAACCCTACTGCGCCTAATCATGGGCAGCGAACAGCCCGAGGACGGCTGCGCCAGCCTCGGGGAGCACAACGTGATAGCGAACTACTTCGAGCAGAACCAGGCCGAAGCCCTAGACCTCTCCAAAACCGTGATCAACACGATCTTCGAGGTAGTGCCAGACTGGACTCAGACCCAAGTGCGCTCACTGCTAGGCAGCTTCTGCTTCAGCAACGAAAGCGTATTCAAGGAGGCCGGCAAACTCTCTGGAGGAGAGAAAGCCAGGCTGGCGCTGGCGTTAATGCTGCTCAGCCCCTGCAACCTCCTAGTTCTGGATGAGCCCACCAATCACCTTGATATTCCAGCCAAGCAGATGCTGGAAGACGCGCTGATCGAATATGAGGGTGCGGCCTTGCTGGTGAGCCACGACCGCTATTTCATCTCCAGGGTGGCCAACCGGATCGTGGAGATCCGGGATGGCCAACTGGTGCTCTACCGCGGCGATTATTCCTATTACCTCACCAAGAAAGAAGAGGAAGCTGGCCTGGCCCGGCAGGCCGAAGAAGCAGAACGCAAAACGGCAAAACAGGCCGCCAACAAGGCCAAACAGGCGTCTCGAAAATCCCAGTCAAAATCCAGCTGAGCAGCCCAGCCCGCAGTCCCTGCCTCAGCGGGTACACAGAACTTCACCGCCGCTTAGGCAGGAAGACTCATTTCACTAGCCCCCTTGGCTTGGTGTGCATAAGCTGACAAGGAGTCGCCACCGCAGGAGATCATGGGTAATTCACACATGGGCCCCAACGCCCAGGGCACCAGCTATCACGTCGCCGGCCATCAAGACAATGGCCGCCAAGGCGACGCTTTGGAGGTGTATTTCGAATGCATCACCACCTGCTCCCTGGATGACGGCGCCTGCGTGACGCGCTGCGTTGAAGAGCTACGCGAACAGCCCTGAGCTCAGACGTCGGCCAGCCCATCACCGCGCAACAGCAAATCAGCACAGGGAAAGCGCCCTGTCGCAACCGCTACGCGAGCGAATGAAACAGTTTGTAGCGTTATGGGGTCAAATAGTTACCTGTGGTGCGTGCCATGTCTGAACCACTCGCCCTCAGCCTCGGCCAGCAGTTTGAGCTGGAGCGCATGAACCGAGCTATTGAAGCCACCGCCGATCCCCAGACCCTGCAAGGCATTGCCAAGCAGCTACTCCAGGCCTGGCATAGCCAAAAGGCGGCAACCCAGTGGGTGATGCGTCAGCAACTCGGTGCACCTACCCAAGTTTCGCCAAGCCTGGGTAGTCCGTGGGGGCAAGAGGCCTAGGGGGCTGGGGTTAATTGGGCTGGAATAACCGTCAACCGCATCAATGTTCCGGCCCTATTCAGCCGAAGCTCCAAGCTTCCCCCCACCCCCGCCCTCTCCACCGCTGTTACCAGCTGGGAGGGGCTAGCGATGGGCTGATCACCCACGGCAACTATTACATCGCCCTTTTGCAGGCCTGCCCGCGCCGCTGGCCCGGAAGCTTGCACCGCCATCACCCGCACCCCTTGATTCAGCCCAGTGCCATCACCGGCACGAACCCCGTCGAGACTTACGCCGATTACTGGGTGGCTGACACGGCCAGAGGTAAGCAATTGGCGGGCAATATCCCGGGCCCGGTTAATCGGAATAGCAAATCCCAAGCCCGCACCAGGCCCGGTACGCACCAAGGTGTTAATGCCGATCACCTCGCCATCAGCGTTTAGCAGCGGACCGCCTGAATTGCCCGGGTTAATTGCTGCATCGGTCTGAATCAGATCCAAGCGCTTGTCTGTGATGCCCAGCTTGCTGGCATTGCGGTTGAGGTTGCTGATGATCCCCATTGTCACGGTGTTGTCCAACCCGTAAGGGTTGCCTACGGCAATTGCCCACTCGCCAACTTGCAGGCTGTCGGAGTTGCCCAAGGGCGCTACTGGCCAGGGGCCGCTGCCCGCCAACCTCACAACCGCCAGATCCGTGAGGCGATCGAGGCCGACAACCGTGCCTTCAACCCGGCGACCGCCCTGCAGCCCCACGGTCACCCGGTCTGATTTCTCCACCACGTGGGCATTGGTCAGAATCAAGCCCTCAGCCTGAAAAATAAAGCCGCTTCCCTGCCCCCGCTCCGTGCGCTGAGAGGGCTGCTGCTGCTGCTGGGGCATGCCAAAAAATTGGCGAAACAGGGGGTCGTTGAGCAGCCCTCTTGGCAAGCCTCCCGAAGCACTACCTGAGGCAGCCACGGTCCGTTCCGTGTCAATGGTCACCACCGCGGGTCCAGCACGGCGAACAGCAGCCGCCACAAATGACTGGCGGTTCAGGCTGACTGAAGTTGCACTCTGGGCGAGGGCGGCAGCGCCTGGCCAGGGAGCCGGGGGTGCCATTAGAGCCATCAGCACCAGCCCTGAACCCAGCCAGGGCAAGGCCCGCGAATCAGCCATCAATACAGGACTCAACTAGTCAAAACGTAAGCAACCAGCCAGCGACTGCCTAGAGCGGGATTTCCCTCCCAGGAAAGCCGCAACGGGCGATCAGGATCGGCCCTAATATTGGTAAACAAATCTTTCAATCCATGGACACCGGGCGACTGCTAATTGCTTTTCTCGCCTTCGGTGCCGCTTGCAGCACCCTGTGGGCCTGGATGGTTGCCAATATTGGAGAGGTTGCAGTCGTTGATCCCCAAACGGCTCGCTCCAGGCAATGATGGAATTGCGACACGCAACCATCTATCTGAGGCCAGCTTTAAGGCCATGAACACTGTGCTCTCCCAGCTTTTACCCCTGCTCTACGGGGCCTGTTTTGTGGCTCTGCTATGGCAAGCCTTCAGGGTGATGGGCCAAGGATTCCACGCCATTCCCCGTCCCGGTGATCGAGATGCCATGGGTACGCCAGCAGCACAAGCACCCGAAATCAGGTCCAATCACGACCGCACCGGCAGACTCACCATCCATCCGGAGCTGCTTGATTCAGATGGTCAGATCACCCAAGAAGACCTCTTAACCGTCCGCTTCAGCGGCGACAACGAGCAAGCTGCTTACCCAGGTGACCTCAGCTGAATAGGCTCTCCGTTGAGCAAGCGTTTTTCAGCGGAGACAGAAGGTGGATCAACGGACCCGAATAGTGGCTGCAGTGCTGACCAGTCTCAAACTGCCACCTCGTTTTCGCCTCAAGCTGATCAAGGAAGATCCGATTCGGTTGGAGTTGAGCATCACGCCTGCCTACGGCAGGGATCCAATTTTGGTAGGCCTGGTTGAATCTCAGGATCTCGTGGCTCGTCGCGACCGAGAGGGGCGCATCCCCAGGGACCTGCAAGGCACCTGGGACTGGACTGTTCGCCACGGCAAGGTGAGCACCGGGGGCTGGAATCCTTACCTCAAGGAGGCCTTGCAAACCATGTTTGAAACCGGCCTACCGGCGATCGTCTACGAGGAGCTCACAGGCGAGGCCTACCACCCGGTAGATGGCATTCGCCACGTGCGCTGATTCCACAAGGACAGCCCCCTGCCAACGCCCCCGCTACCGATTGACGGCCTGCTGGCGCCGCTGCTCGAAGCCTGCAGGCCCGGTGCCACCGTGCTGCTCCAGGCACCCCCTGGAGCAGGTAAAACGACTCGTGTGCCCCTGGCTCTGCTAGCAGGACTCAACCTGGAGTCGGGCAAGCCGGGTGCCGCATCTGGCCGCATCTGGATGCTGGAACCCCGTCGCCTGGCAGCCAAAGCGGCAGCCCAAAGGCTGGCGGCCGAGCTCGGTGAGCCCCTCGGCCAGCAAGTTGGCTACAGCGTGCGGCTCGAATCCTGCATCTCAGCCGCCACCCGACTGGAGGTGCTCACAGACGGCCTGTTTCTGCGGCGCTTGCAGGCAAATCCTGGCCTTGATCGGGTGGACTGCCTGATTTTTGACGAATTCCACGAGCGCGGCGCCGACACCGACCTATCCCTTGCCCTGGTGCGTCAGGCCAGGGAGCTGCTGAGGCCAGAGCTGCGGCTGGTGCTGATGTCTGCCACCCTCAACCTGGCCCCGCTGGCGGAGCAGCTGCCTGGGGCCACCGTGCTGACCAGCGAAGGGCGTTGCTATCCGGTGGCAATCAGCCACCAGCCACCGCGACCAGGCGAAAGGCTGGCGCAACAGGTGGTGCGCGCCCTTGAGCAGCACTGGCTAGAGCCGCGCGGCGACGGCGAAACCGTGCTGGTTTTCCTCCCCGGGCAGAGGGAGATCCAGGACTGCAGCAGGGCGATCGCCGCCACCGACTGGGGAAAGCCCAGCCATCAAGGCGTGGAGTGCGTTCCCCTGCACGGCAACCTGCCGTTGGAGGCCCAGGGCCGCGCTATCGGCCCGGCCAGCAACGCCGCGGGCAAGGTGGTGCTCGCCACTTCCATCGCTGAGAGTTCCCTCACCTTGGCCGGGGTAACGCTGGTGCTCGACAGTGGTCTGAGCCGCCGCAACCGCTTCGATCCCGGAAGTGGACTTGATGGCCTCGTCACCGTACCCGCAAGCCAAGCCAGCGCTGATCAACGGGCCGGCCGGGCCGGGCGCCTGGGTCCAGGTCGCTGCCTGCGCCTCTGGTCGCCCGCTGAACAGCAGCGTCGTCCCGCTTTCGATCCACCGGAGTTGCTCGAGGTAGATCCATTGCCCCTGGCCCTGCAACTGGCCCAGTGGGGCGATCCCCTTGGCAGGGACCTGCATTGGATAGACCCACCAGCGCCTGCACCCCTAAAGGAGGCCCGTCTGCAGCTCGACCAGCTTGGTGCTCTGGCAGCCACCGGGCGGCTTAACAGCCACGGGCAGCGCCTGGCCCAGCTGGGGGTGCATCCGCGCCTCGCCCAGCTGCTACTGCTGGGCGAGCAACTAGGCCAATTGGAGCTGGCCTGCGGCCTGGCGGTGCTGCTGAGCGAGCGCGATCCCCTCAACCGTCAGGAGGCCGGCAGTGACCTGCTGCGGCGGCTTGATTGGCTAGGTGAAAACCGCCCTGGAGATAGCTCCCAGCGCCGGCTGCGTCAGCTGCAAAGCCAGCTGCAGCGCCAGGTCAGGCAGCTAGGTGGTATTAGTTCCAGTCCTCCAGCTGCAATGCCGGTTGGCCGATCCGTAACCCTGTCGGAAGCGGCGGCCTCGCTAGTTGCCGCCGCCTATCCCGAGCGGCTAGCCCTAGCCAGAGCAGGAAAGCCTGGCCGCTACCTGCTCAGTGGCGGCCGCGGCGCCGTGCTCCATGCAGACGATCCCCTAGTGGCCTGCTCTGCTCTGGCCGTTGCCCAGCTTGACGGCCAGGGCCAGGACGCTCGCATCCAGCTAGCGATCCCCATTGATATCGGGCAACTGCGGCAACTGGCGGAGCAGCCCGGCGGACAAGGAAATATCGCGGTGGAGGCGCGTTGGGATGGAGAAGGTCAACGGGTGCGCTGCGAACGCTCCCTGCGACTAGGGGCGCTGGTGCTTGAGCGCCGCAGCTGGAGCGAAGCAGAACCGGCCTTGATTCGCAGCGCCCTACTTGAGGGCCTGCGGCAGCTGGGACTGGAGGCTCTGCCATGGGATCCCGTTAGCCGCCAACTCCAGCAACGCCTCAGCCTGGCCCACCAGCACCTAGGAGCCCCATGGCCCGACTGCAGCCCCCAGCAGCTACTGGAACAGCTAGACGAATGGCTCGGCCCCCACCTCAACGGCCTCCGCAGCCGCGACGACCTGCAGGGAATACCCCTAGGCGAAGCCCTCTGGGGTGACGCCCCCTGGAGCCTGCGTCCCCAACTAGATCAGCTGCTGCCTGTGGCCCTGACCGTGCCCTCTGGCCGCCAAGTCAAGCTCGATTACAGCAGCGGCCAGCCCGTGCTGGCGGTAAAGCTGCAGGAGCTCTTCGGCGCTCGCACAAACCCAATGGTGCTCTCAGGTCAGCTAGCAGTGACCGTGCACCTGCTCACACCGGCCGGCCGGCCGGCGGCGATCACCCAGGATCTGGCGGGCTTCTGGGAGCGCAGCTATCCGGAGGTGCGCAAGGAGCTGCGCGGGCGCTACCCCCGTCACCCCTGGCCAGAAGACCCGTGCCAAGCCCAGGCGACGGCCCTTACCAAAGCAAGGCTGCAACAGGGGAGTCATCGAGCCTGAGGGGCATGGGGCAATAAGGCACCTGCCTGCCCCAAACTGGAACTTTCCGGCAAGGCTGCCTTGGCTCGCTTTTACGTCAACAACCGTCGTGATGGCTCGCGACTGCTTAGCAGCGCCCTAGTGATCTGCGTCGCAGGGCTGATCCGCGTTGACCATCCGATTGGGCGATCGGTAGCGCTGATAGCAGGCCTGGTGAGCCTCTACTGGTGGATCTGCTACCGGCAGATCCAGCCGTGACTGCAGCCGGTGAATTTTCAGGCATACCGCGCTACGGCGTGACAGAACTGAATGGCGCGGTCGCATCGCTGCTAGAGCGCGGTTTTGCACCTCGGTTTCTGCTTGACGCAACCGTGAGCAGGCCCCAGCTCAAAAAGGGACATCTCTGGATGACCCTGGTCGACGAGCAGGCATCAATTTCGGCGGTGGTTTGGGCTTCCCAGCTGGCGAAGCTCAGCTTCGTTCCCGAAGACGGAGATGGGGTCGTAGTGGTGGGCAAGCTCAACTTTTGGAGCAACCGGGCAAGCCTCTGCGTTCAGGCTCTGGACATCAGGCCAAGCCTGAGTTCGGTCCTGCGTCAGTTCGAACAAGTGCGGGAGCGGCTAGCCCTCGACGGGCTGCTGGATCAAGCTCGCAAGCGCCCCCTACCCGCTTTCCCAAGGCGCATTGCCCTACTCACGAGCTGTCCGAGCTCCGCGTTGGCCGACATGCTGCGCACCAGCGCCGAACGCTGGCCGGCGACAGCTGTGGTCGTGGTGCCAATACCAGTACAAGGCCCCGTACACGAAGCCATCTGCCGAACCCTGGAAAAACTGAACTCTCAAGTGGAGCGGTTGGGCATCGATGCGATCGTGATCGGCCGAGGTGGCGGCAGCCGCGAAGACCTAGCCGTGTTTGATAACGAAGTGGTGGCGCGGTGCTTAGCCGCCTGCCCAGTGCCCGTGGTCAGCGGCATTGGCCACGAAGATGACACCACCGTTGCAGACCTGGTGGCGGACTACAGGGCCGCCACCCCCACCGCTGCCTTGGTGGCCCTATTGCCAGATCACCGCGTAGCGGTGCAGACATTGCAGCAGCAGGGGAGACATCTGCAGCAACTCATCCAACTGAGGCTGCAGGGAGAACGTCAGCGACTCAGTCGGGATCGAGAACGACTAGCGGGGGTAAATCCCCTCGCCCTTTTGACCAGTCGTCGCCAGGCCCTGGGACATGCCCAGCAGCTGCTGCAAGCACTTTCGCCTGCACACCAGCTCAAGAGAGGATTCTGCTTGCTGAGCGATGGCAAAGGGGTTGTGGTGCGCTCCGTGCAGCAACTTAAAAAAGGCGGCGAAGTCATCGCCCAACTCACAGATGGGCAGGCAAGCGCCGTGGTGCGCGAGATTCTGCATCAAGCTCCGGAGGCGAAGCCCTGAACGATGCCTAAAGCAAAAGCCACAAGCAAAACACAAGAAAATGAAAGCATCGAAAACGTTGGCGCCGATCTCTCATACAACGAAGCCCACACCGCCCTACAACTGGCCTTATCAGCCCTGCAAGCCACGGACCTGGATGTTGAAGCAATGACAGGCCTATACCGGCAAGCCCGCGCCTACCTGAATCGCTGTGAAGCGGTACTCGCCCATGTGGAACAGGAAGTGATGTTGTGGCAGGAAGGAGATAACGCTGTAGTCCCCTTTAAAGAGCTCACCTAGAACCACCTCAAATCATGGCAGCCAATTCCGAAAACAGCTCTAGCAACACCACCACCGCCATTCAGGGCAATTCAACCTTGAAATGGCTGTATCTGGCCTTGGCGATCAGCGGTGCAGTACTGCCCTGGCTGGCAAACGTTGACTTCATCAGGGAATACGGATCAAGCTTCGACTTGGGCATGTTTGTCCGTCTTGCAAATGCAAATCCAGCCGCCAGTTCCCTATCAAGAGACCTAGCAATAGGAGCAACGGCAGTGGTGATTTGGATTGTGCAGGAGAGCAAGCGGCTGCAGATGCGAGGGCTGCCTTGGGTACTGCTCAGCTGCGTAACATTTGCCTTCGCATGTGGAGCCCCACTGTTCTTGTATTTACGAGAGCGCCGCCTGGAGGAAATAGCGCGCGACCAAGAGCCTAAGACTACCGGCCAGGAAATAGCGGCAAGTAATTAGCAGTAAGTAATTAGCGAAAAGCTCAAGAAGACGGGTCGTCTTCACTGACGACCTGTACATCAATGGTGACATGACTAACATCAAACTGTTCATTGGGCTCTGCACCCTCCGTAGGCGCGGCAAAAGCACCTCCACAAGCTGGGCAAATTTCCTTCTCCATGGAGGTGAAACCACAAGTATCACAGGTACGCAATCTTCTTTGAATCACCTGCCAAGCCACAAAGCCAGCCGCTCCCAGCAATAGGGGCAACAGCACCAGGAGCAAGGTTATGCCTCCGAGAAGATCGAGCACGAAGCGCCCTGCCGGACCGGGAGCAAGGAGCAGCAAGAGCGCTAACAGCAACCAGAGCCAGGTACGTGATCGCTCCATCAGCTGATCTCAATTGGGGCAGATGCATCCATCCTGACGCGCTGGCGCCGTTCCATGACTACACACAAACACTGACCGTAGTAAAGGATGACACCAACCAACCAAACCCAAAGACTCAACAACAAAACACCGCCCACCAATCCATAGGCCTGGAAGCGCACCCCTACTGCCAACAGAATGCGCCCAAGCACCAAATTAAGGATGGTAAGGGTTGAACCTATTAAAAGCGCCCCAGGGAACAGAGGCTGCCAAGCGACACGACGCGATGGTAATACCCACAACAACAACATGGCTAAAGCAATAGCAATCAGCAACGAAATAAACAAATCGAGAATTGATGACACGGGACGCTGCAAATCGCGAGCAATGGGCAAAATCTCCAAGGCACGGGCCCACAAGCTTGCCGAACCCAGCAGTCGCATGCTGGTGAAAGCCTGATCCACCACAATAAAAAGAGCGAATAATGAAACAAGACCGAAAGCCTTGATACGCAAACGCAGATAACGGACTACCAAACGCTTCCATGGCAAATCTTCAAGCCCAGCCGGGCGATTCCACCAAAGACGATCAGCACCACGCTGCAAAGTGAGATAGGCGTTGCTTGCCGTTAAAATCAATACAACGGCACCAAGGATTCCAGCCCCAAATCCTTGCCTTAAAAAAGCTGACAATGTGGAAGAGAAAATCGGCATCGCCGAGCTGGGCAAGATTTCCGAAACGACTACCAACAATCTTTCAACCAAACCCTCATCCCCGCCTAGCAACCTTGCCGCAATGGAAAGTGCTATCAGAAGTACGGGGAACAAAGACTGAAGACTGTGATATGCGAAAGCAGCACTGAGGTCAACACAGTCGAGCTTCAGCCACAACTTATAAGCCAGCCAAAAGGGCAGTAAACCTTGCCTCTGAGCACCATCCCATCTACGCAGGTCCCAGAGAGCTCGTGAACGCACTATCTAGCCACCATCTGGAACTAGATGGACACTAGACGCAGACGCTGTAGTTACCAAGCCCCACCAAGAAGCTTAACCAACAAAAAAGCCACCCCTACGGGTGGCTTTTGAGTAAACCGCCCCATCCTCTTTCAAGAAGATGGGGCAATTTATTTGGATGAATATTTTACCTGGCATCGAGCTATTTTCTCAGGGGGCTGCCCCCCAAATATCGTTGCCGCTGCAGCGTTTCACAGCCGAGTTCGAGATGGATCGGAGTGGTTCCACTGCGCCATGGACACCAGGATAGTA
>NZ_JAGQCO010000024.1:0-36528 GCF_024346235.1 Cyanobium sp. BA5m-21 | reverse complement strand
TCCTTCCTCACTGGCGTCAGCGGTTACGACACCACCAAGTACAGCTACTTCCTGATCGCTGATCAGATCCACAAAGCAGTCACCACTCCCACCAGCCAGGTGGAAATCGGCGAGCTCAGCGTCATGGCCACTGCCAAGGCCGATGCCAAGCAGCAGATCGTTCCAGAAACGGCCCTGCCAACGCAAACGTTCCTGGTTGGTACAGAAGGTCGCGCCGTATTCCGCGAAGTCATTGATGCCGGCGAACAGGGCAACAACGGCTATCGCTTCAACGGCATCCCCGATGGCATTGGCGTTACCGACAACGGTGATGGCACCCTGCGGGTGCTGGTGACCCATGAACTTCGCGAAACCGCCGGCGATGTGCGGGCCCATGGCTCCAAGGGCGCCTATGTGTCGGATCTCACGATCGACAAAGCCACCCTTGCCGTGATCAGCGGCAAGGACTTCCTCGCCTCTGCAAACGATCTCTTCCTCGCCAGCGCCGACGGCACCACCTGGACCAGTGGCACCACCACCGCGTTTAACCGCTTCTGCTCAGCAGACCTAGCCGCAGCCACCGCCTTCCGCAACGGCACCAACGGCTACGCCGGTCGCATCTTCCTCTCCGGCGAAGAGGCCGGAGCTGAAGGCCGTGCTTTTGCCCACGTGCTCGACGGCACTGATGCTGGCAAGGTGTATGAGGTGGCAAGCCTCGGCAACCTCTCGTTCGAGAACGTTGTTGCCAACCCCATTGCCCAGGACAAAACCGTCGTCGTCAGCCTCGATGACACCAGCACCAACGGCCAGGTCTACGTCTACGTCGGCAACAAGGCCACCACTGGCAACGCCGTCCAGCAGGCCGGCCTCGCCGGTGGCATTACCTACGGCGTCCGCGTCAACTCCACTGGCACCACCAACACCGAGGTGGGCGACCTGGCCAGCCCCAATGCCACCGGTCTCGGCCTGAATGGCAGCGGCGTCGGCACCTTTGAACTCGTCAACCTCGGCGATGTGAAGGCCAAGACCGGCGCCGAGCTCAACACCGAAAGCATTGCTGCTGGTGTCACCAACTGGCTGCGGCCAGAAGATGGCGCCTGGAGCAAAGACGGCAAATCCTTCTACTTCGTCACCACCGCCACCAGCACAAGCGCCAGCCGCCTCTGGGCCCTGGAGTTCACCAATCCCGCCAATCCTGAGCTGGGCGGCACCGTGAAGATGCTGCTCAACGGCAGCGAAGGCCAGGTCATGCTCGACAACATGACCGTGGCCGATGACGGCTCGATCCTGCTGCAGGAAGACCCCGGCAATAATGCACGCCTCGCCAAGATCTGGCGTTACAACCCTTCCACCGACACCCTGGTCGAGCTGGCCCAGCACAATCCGGCTCTGTTCACAGGCGCTGGAGCGATCACCCAGGACGAAGAGTCTTCCGGCATCGTTGATATCTCCTCCTTCCTCACTGGCGTCAGCGGTTACGACACCACCAAGTACAGCTACTTCCTGATCGCTGATCAGATCCACAAAGCAGTCACCACTCCCACCAGCCAGGTGGAAATCGGCGAGCTCAGCGTCATGGTGACCGCTAAGGCTTCACCCGCCGGCACAGCCACATGGGCTGACGCCATTGGCGTAGCCAGCCCAGAGCTGCTCGACAACAGCCTTACCTTGGTGAATGGCGTCTATTCCGCCTCCAGCGCTGACCGCCTGGCAGCCGCCGGCATAACGCTGGTGAACAAAGTGGAGTTGTTCAACCTGCCTTCGGTGGGTGGAAGCCTGGCCTACGACAAACCCGAAGGCCTCACCCTGCGCGACGACGGCTCGGTCGTCATCAACTACGACAACGACTTCGGCACCGAAGGAGCTAACGGCAACGCCTTCACTGTGGTGAGCTTCAGCAATCCAGCAGTGGATACCGAAGACAATGCGAATGGAGGATATACCCCTGCCACGAACCGCGATGTCTACGGCCTTGTAATGCCCGATGGCCTAGCCACCATCGTCTACAACGGTGAAAATTTCATTCTCGCCGCTGGCGAAGGCGACGACAGGAACGATTTTCTCAATCCCGACGAAACCAGCCGCGTTTCAGCCCTTCTTACCGCGGCAGCTAGCGCAACCACCGAACAGAAAGCGGGTCTGGTTGCTGCCAATGCCCAAAGGCTCAACATCCTCACCAACACCGGCGATCTCGATCGCGACGGCATCATCGACCAGGCCTATGTGACCGGTTCCCGCTCCCTGAGAATCTTCGATTCCAAAGGAAATGTTGCCTGGGATTCGGGAGTTGCCCTCGAGGATCTCGCCAATGCTCGTGGTCTCTATCCGGTCAACGATCGTGAAGATGCCAAGGGTGTCGAGCCCGAAATGGTGGAGGTGTTCACCATCAACGGCAGCACCTACGCCTTCGTGGCCCTGGAGCGCACCACGACCAGCATGGCGGCGATCTTTGATGTTTCGAATCCCTATGCCGCAGTGGCCGTGGATCCGATGATCTTCCCCGGTGCCCAGCGGATTGAGGGGATCACCTTCCTCACCACCGCCACCAACGCCGCCCGCAGCGTGATTGCCTCCAGTGAGGGCAACGATGTGGTGTCGGTGGTGGACTTCCCGATCCCCTATCGCCTGCAACTTCTGCACCTCGCCGATGGGGAAGCCGGCCTGCTGGCGTCCCAGACGGCGCCTTACCTCGCAGGCCTTGTTGATGGATTTGACAACACCTATGCCAACACCCTGATCCTGGCCGGTGGCGACAACTTCATCCCAGGCCCCTTCCTGAACGGCGGCACAGACATCAGCGTGCGCGATGAGCTCAATGCCGTAACCGGCTCCACCATCACCGGCAACCTTCCAATCGCTGCGGTGGACATCGCCATCCACAACCTGATCGGTGTGGAAGCTTCCACGATCGGCAACCATGAGTTTGACCTGGGCTCGCGGGTATTCCGGGACAGCTTCACACCAGGCTCAGGCTGGGTGGGGGCCCAATTCCCCTACATGTCAGCCAACCTCGATTTCAGCGGCGATGCGGATCTGAACCCGCGGTTCACCAACACCACCGCCACGGCGGGTCTTGAGGAAGCCTCTGCCCAGAAGGGCAAGATCGTGCCCTCGGCCGTGGTTACCAAAAACGGCGAGAAGATCGGCCTGGTGGCTGCCACCACCCAGATCCTCGAAAAGATCAGCTCCACCGGTGGGGTGGAAGTGAAGGGTTTCAACGGCGATGGCTCAGAGATCGACGACATGGCCCTGCTGGCCAGCCAGCTGCAGCCGGTGATCGACGACCTGATCTCCCAAGGGGTCAACAAGGTGATCCTGATGGCCCACCTACAGCAGCTCGGCAACGAGAAGGCCCTGGCTCCGCTGCTGCGCGGTGTGGACATCATCCTGGCTGGGGGCTCCAACACGCGCCTAGGAGACAGCAACGATCAGGCTGTCGCCTTCCCTGGCCATGCTGGCAACTTCGCCGACACCTATCCGCTAGTTGCAACCGGTGCTGATGGCGGCAAGACGCTGATCGTGAATACCGATAACGAGTACACCTATCTCGGCCGATTGGTGGTGGATTTCGATGCTCAGGGCCGCATCATCCCTTCCAGCATTGATCCTCTGGTGAGCGGTGCGTATGCCGCCACCGCCGCCAATGTGGCAAAGGCCTGGAACGTGACCGAAGCCGAGCTTGCCACCACCGCCTTTGCGGACGGCACCAAGGCCGAGAACGTGCAAGATCTCACCGATGCCGTACAGGCCGTGATCGCCAGTAAAGATGGCGAGGTGTGGGGCTATTCCGATGTCTACCTCGAAGGTGAGCGGGCCTTCGTGCGCTCAGAGGAAACCAACCTCGGTGATCTCACCGCTGACGCCAACCTCTCCTACGCGCAGAGCATCGACCGATCGGTTGTGATCTCCCTCAAGAACGGTGGCGGCATCCGCTCCCAGATCGGCTCGGTCGATGTGGTGAGCGGGGCCAAGGAACCCACCCTCCCCAATCCCTCAGCCAATAAGCCTGAGGGCGGTGTGTCCACCCTCGATATCGAGAACTCGCTGCGGTTCAACAACAGCCTCTCCCTGGTGACCGTGAGCGCCAGCAAGCTCAAGGAATTGCTCGAGCACGGCATTGCCCTGTACCCCAACCAGGGACGCTTCCCCCAGGTGGGCGGCCTGGCCTTCAGCTTCGATCTCACCAAGCCGGCCGGCAGCCGCATCCTCAACCTGGCCGTTCAGGACAGCCAGGGCAATGACCTGGATGTGGTGGTTCGAGCCGGCGCCCTAGTGGGTGATGCAACCCGCACGTTCCGGATGGTGACGCTCAACTTCCTTGCTAGCGGTGGCGACAGCTATCCATTCCCCACCGATGCTGCTGCCAACCGCGTTGACCTCTTCAATCCCACCGCAGCCCTCACCGGTGCAGCGAAATTCAGTGGCGATGGCACCGAACAGGATGCCCTGGCTGAGTATCTGAAGGCAAATCACGCCACGGCCAGCAAGGCTTACAACCAACCCGAAACAGCCGCGGCTCAGGATCTGCGGCTGCAGAACCTGGCGGTGCGCACGGATGAGGTGATTGATGTGAAGCTCGGTACAACCGGAGCCGATGACACATTCAGTTCCGATGCCATCAAGCTTCAGGGCTTCGACGGCAAAGGAGATGTGCTGTTCACCGGCGCCGGCGCAGACAGCGTGGACATTGAAATCCTTGCTGGTTCTGCAAACACAATCTTCACTGGCTCCGGCGCCGACATCATCTACGCCGGTAGCCGCGATGTGATCACCGGCGGCGGCGACGCTGATCAGATCTGGGCCACCGGCGGCAATGGCAACCGCCTCAGCGGCAATGGCGGCGACGACGACTTCGTCATCGGCACCATGGGCAACCGCGCCCTTGGCGGCGAAGGCAACGACAAGTTCGACATCCTTGATGGTGCCGGCACCAACTACCTCAACGGTGGTGCTGGCTCCGACCAGTTCTGGCTGATTAGCGCACCTGGTGATAAGCCTGGTGCTAAGCAGTTCGTGATGGACTTCAAGGCCGGTGAAGACTTGGTGGGCTTGCGGGGAGTTGCCTTCGCTGACCTCAGCTTCACCCAGGTGGGTACCGACACTCTCTTGAGTGTTACTGGCACAGCCGTTGGCCACTTCACCAACGTGAGCGCCGCCAGCCTCAACAACCAGACCAACTTCGCTGGTCTGGCCTGATCGCACCCGCAATTGGTCCCCTCAGCTGAGGGGACCGGCTTTTTTGTCTCCACTCAGGAGATAACGAAGCATTTATTTGCCCATCCGACCGTTGAATACTCAGGACCATGGCAGTCTCTTCCAGCGGCAACAACGAGCCCGCATCAACGCCGAAGATCACCTGGCAGCCTGACTGGAGCGAACTGGATCTGGTGTTCGGCCTGGCGGTCGACACCGCCGGCGACCAGACCCTGCTCGACCCTGCCGATTTCGGAACCCTGCCTCGGGCCGGCGTTCAGCTGGCCGATGTAGCGGTTCTGGGTTCGGACGCTGGCGACCGTATCTTCGCCGGGGTCGGTTCACTGATCGATGGCTCTGGCGGCGACGACACGCTCTTCAACACCGACAGCCAAGGCGAGAACGGGCTGGTAGGAGGGATCGGCGCCGACCTGCTGTTCCTGCGCCCGGTTAATGATCGGATCATCGGCGGTCAACTCTTATCCGGCGCCGGGACCTTCGGCCTCTCCCCCTTCACGGCCTTGGTGGACCGTGAGCGCGACAACTTCCTGATCGATTCGTCTAATCCAGGCAGTACCGGCTCCCTACAGATTCTTGACTACGAGCCAGGTATCGACGAACTGCTGATCGACGGGGTGGCCCCCTCAGGCGAGTGGGCCGAAGTGAAAGCGCTGCTGCGAGGTCTCAATGTGTCAATCAACTCCGCACCGGAGCTGAAAGCCGGACCCGTCATCCTCGAGCTCGGGAGTGGGACTGAGATCACCAGTGATCTCAGTATCTATGGCACCGATCTTGATGGCGAGACTCTGCAGCTGCTGAAAGTAAAGGGCCCCGAATGGATCACCACCTCGGGTACCACCCTCAGGGCCACCGCTCCGCTTGATCTCACCGCAGAGCAGCTGGCCAGCATCGACCTGCAACTGGCCTTCAGTGACGGCAAAGCCGCCGCGGTGTTCTCTCCCCAGCTGATCCTGATCAACGTTGCGCCCACCGCGCTGAGTCTGGCCAACATCACCCCATCCCTGGCCGAAAACACCAGCACCGCCAGCCGCATCAAGGTCGCTGACATCGTCATCGCCGATGACAACCTCGGCACCAATGTGATCAGCCTCTCCGGCCCCGATGCCGCCAGCTTCGAGGTGGTCGGCGCCGCCCTGTTCCTCAAGGCCGGCATTGCTCTGAACTTCGAGGCCAAAACCTCATACGCCCTCACGGTCCGTGTCGTCGATCCGGCACTGGCTGGTAGCACTCCCCTCAGTGCTAATTACTCGCTGGCCATCACCGATATCAATGAGGTGCCCGGAATCAATACCGTCAGCACCATCGTTTCGGTCACCCTTCCCAACGGCGATGTCAGACCGATCACGGTCAGCATCAACAACGCCGATCTCGTTGCAGGCACCAACCTCTCGGTCATCAGCAACCTCGGCATCAACGCTTCTGGCCTCACCTCGCTGGCTGAGCTCGGGATCACTCGCAATGGAACAGGGCTTGATTTCCAGCTAAGGGTCGATCGAGGCACCAGTGCCTCCGTCAATGCCCTTCTCGAACTGGCGGCGGCAGACCTCCTGCCCCAGCTCACCAATCCCTCCGGTGCCCGGCGAGCGGATCGCAAGCTCCTCTTTTACGCCGTCAACAGCGCTGGAGCCATCTCGCCCCTCACCTACGACCCGATCACCGGCGCCGGCGCACGTTTCCTCGACTTCAACAACGACGGCACCGCTGATTCCTTGGCACTCAGCCTCATTGACGGCGGCTATGGCGACAAAGATCGACTAGCCAATGGGTTCATCGATGATCCCTCTGTCGCCGGTTTCGTCGACCTCACCAATCTTCGGTTCTCCAACGCCGGCTCCGGCACCGTCACCATCGGCGATCCCACCAATGCCGCACCCGCATCCGTAAGCCTCCGTGCCGCACTCTCCAGTCGCGCCAGTAGCTCCAACGAGATTGGCTATGTGGTGATCAACGCCTCAGAAGTCCCTAACTCTGCTGCCCTGCTTGCTGATCTCACCTGGCTGCGCGGCCGTGCTCGCACCCTGTTTTCCAGTCTGGAGAGCACAGATGTCACCCTCCCAGCCGGCAGCTCCTTCGATCGGGACATCCAACTGATCAACGGCCAGAGCATCCGCTTCTTCGAGGTTCAAGACGCGAGCATTGACCAACTCACCAGCCTGGCCGACAGCCGTTTCAGCCTGTTCACGTCCGGGGACTTCGCCAACGGCCAGGTTGCCTTCAGCTCTACCAGCGGCGTACGTTTCTCCCTCAACCTGCTGCCAAACGATCCAGGCCTCAATGCCCTGATCAGCCAGGCCCAGGGGCAGGCACCCGTTTTAGATCTCAGCGCCTTCACCGCCGCCCAGAGACTCAGCGGCACAGTGGCTTTTGGCCGCGAAGCCGATTTCAATTCCGTCGCTGGCTTCTACCGCACCCTCGATGCCGCAGGCACCGTGCTTGGGGCCGACTCCATCACCCGCTTCAGGCCCGGTGACAGCGGCTACAGCGCCGCCGCCCTGCGCACGGACAACCTCATCGGCCAGCTCGGCAATCTCACCGTTGCCGATAACCAGAGCACCAGCCGCAGCTTCAGCGGCGTCACGGGCGGTACCTTCCTGGCACCATTCGCGCAGGTGAATGGCAATACCTTCTTTGCATTCGGCGGGGCCAACACCGATGGCCTCAGCCACTTCCGTTCGCTTGGCAACAACCTATTCGGCCTTGAAGATATTGTCGGCGGCGGTGATAAAGATTACGACGATATGGTGATCGGATTTAACTTTTCTAATGTTGCTTAATATGGGCGAATCTGTTATTCCCTAAGGTCGGCCGTGAGGGCCTTACCGCGCCGGACCGCAGCACATGGGCTGTGGTCCGGAGAGCATCTAATGCTCACCCTCCACCAATACACCTTCGATTTACTCGAGCAAGCCGGCTTCGGCTAGATCACGCGTCACGATTACCCAGCGCCCGCTGCGCCGCCTTGCCAGCCAACCAAACGCTGGCGACGGTGGCCAGCAGGCCGCCTATGCGCAGGGCCCAGGTGCCGGCATCGGCCTCGCCGGAGAGCACTTCGCCGAAGCGGGCCACATCACCGGCCAAGGCGCCCAGGCCGCAAAACAGGATCGTGCCGGGCAGGATGCCGATCAAGCCAATGGAGTAGTCGCGCAGGCTCACCTCGCTAAGGCCATAGGCGAAATTGAGCAGGGAGAAGGGAAAGGCCGGCGAGAGGCGGGTGAGCAGCACCAGCTTCAGCCCCTCCCGGCTCACCGCCTGCTCGATCGCCAGGAGCTTCGGCACCACCGCCAGCCGCCGGCGGGCCCAATTGCGCATCCAGGTGCGACCGAGCAGGAAAGCGGCCTCGGCCCCCAGGCAGGCCCCTACAAACACGATCAAGCTGCCCCACCAGGTGCCATACAGGGCGCCAGCCAGCATCGAAGCCCATACCCCCGGCAGCAACAGGGTTACCCAGAGCGCATAGAGCGGCACGAACGCCAGGGCACCGAGGGGGGAACGCAGGGCGGGCAGCAGCAGGTCGAGCAGTGCCGATCCATCCATGAACGAACCGTAGCGGTGGGCAGAGCCAGCCCGGCGCCCTATAACCGGCCCAGGCGAGGACACATCCAACGATGACCATGCCCAGTCCCACGGGTCGCAAGGGGGGCCGTGGACCCTGGCCGATGGTGGCAGCCCTGCTCGCCCTGGTGCTGCTTGCCGGCCTCGGCACTCGCCTGTGGCAGCAACGCCAGCAGAAGCAGGTCGAAGCGCGGAAGGCCGTACCGCTGCTGCCCCGCCAGGTGTCCGCCCTGGGCCGGATCGAGCCCCTGGGCGGCATCAGCCAGGTGTCGGTGCCCAGTTCCCTGAGCAATGACCGGGTGCGGGAGATCCTGGTGAAGGAAGGCCAGGAGGTGCGTAAAGGCCAACCTCTGGCGGTGCTCGAAAGCATCGACACCCTGGAGAGCAGTGTGCGCAAATCCGAGGCGGAGATCCGCGTGGCCGAGAGCAAGCTGGCCGCCCAGGACAGCGTCATCGCCCGCTACAAGGCCGACCTGGGCCAGGCCAGTGCCGAGGCACGCCGAGCCGAGCAACTGTTCGCCGCAGGGGCAACCAGCGCCAACCGGGTCGAAAAGCTGCAGGCTGACGAAAGCAGCGCCAAGGCCCAGCTGGCCGAAGCGATCGCCACCAAGGCAACCCTGGTGGAGGATCTGCGTTCCAGCCGGGCCTCCCTGGACAAGGACAAGACCGAACGGGCCAAGGCCACAGTGCTGGCGCCGTTCTCCGGCACCGTCTTCAAGGTGCATGCCCGCCCCGGCGACAAGGTTGGTGAGGATGGCCTGCTGGAAATGGGCGACAGCAGCCGCATGGGCGTGATCGCCGAGGTTTATCAGAGCGATCGGCCGATGATCGCCCTGGGTCAGAAGGCCAGCCTCAGTGCGGATGGTTTCAAGGGCCGCAAGGTGGAGGGCCAGGTGGTGGAGATTGCCCGGGAGGTCAGCCGTCAGACCGTGTTCAGTGGCCAGGCCGGCGAGAACCTGGACCGGCGAGTGCTGGAAGTGAAGATCGGCCTTACCCCGCAGGAGTCGGCCCTCGCCAGCCATCTGAACTACCTGCAGGTCAATGTGCTGTTCGCCCCGCTGACCGCGGCCCAGCAGGCTGACCAGAAGGCGGCCCGGGATCGCGTCCTGAGTGGCGCGCCATGAACCCGTTCGCCGCGCTGCGCCGCACGCCCCTGGCCTGGCGTCAGACCAGCCATCGGCCCATGCGGTTGCTCGCCGCCATTGCCGGAGTGAGCTTCGCCAACGTGCTGGTGTTCTTCCAGCTGGGGCTGGCCAGCGGGTTGTACGCCAGCCAGAAGCGGCCGCTGCAACGCCTCAATGGCGAGCTGGTGATGGTGAGCCGCCGCTACACCAACCTGGGCGAACCGCTCAACCTGCCGCGCAGCCGCCTGATGCAGGCCCTGGGGGTGCAGGGGGTGGAAGCGGTGACACCGCTGTACATCGGCAAGACCGACTGGCTGAACCGCGACAGTCGCGAGAAAAAGCAGGCCCTGATTTTTGGTCTGGCGCCGGAGAATCCAGCCCTACGCATCCCCGAACTGGAGGCCGATCGCGGCAAGTTGCTGCGTCCCGATGGCCTGTTCTTCGACACCCTCTCCAAGAAGGCGGCCGGCCCGGTGGCCCGGATCGTGGCCAAAGACGGCTACTACGACACCGAACTGCGCGGCAAGCGGGCCGTGGTCAACGGCCTGTTCACCATGGGCCTCACCTTCGCCGCCGACATCAACCTGCTGACTTCGGCCAGCAACTTCAAAACCTGGTTCCCCGATCAGAGCAGTGATGACATCCAGCTCGGCGTGATCCAGCTGCAACCGGGCGTGAGCCCGCAGCGGGTGCAGGCCACCCTGGAGAGCTTCCTCGATCCCTCGGTGAAGGTGCTCACCCTCCAGCAGCTGGAGGCGGTGGAGGTGGACCACTGGCGCAACAACACCTCCTTCGGTCTGATCTTCAACCTGGGGGTGCTGGTGGGCCTGATCGTCGGCGCGATCATCGTCTACCAGATTCTCTATTCCGACGTCAGTGATCACCTGCCGGAATACGCCACGATGAAGGCGATGGGCTACAGCGATCGCTTCGTCGTCGGCATCATCGTGCAGGAATCGGTGCTGCTGGCTGCCCTGGCCTTCGTGCCCAGCCTGGTGCTGGCGATCGGGCTCTATGCCGTGCTGGCCAACTCCACCTCGCTGCTGATCGCCATGACCGCCCAGCGAGCCGTTGCGGTGTTCGCCCTGACCCTGACGATGGCGGCCGGATCGGGCTGGCTGGCCACCGGCAAGCTGCGGCGGCTCGATCCCGCCGACATCTTCTAATGGGGCCGCTGGACGCTGCAGCCGGCTCACCCGATCACACCGGGCGCGAGCTGCGGATCGAGGTGCAGCATCTGAACCACTGGTTCGGCAAGGGGGAAACCGCCAAGCAGGTGCTCACCGACATCAACCTGACCGTGCATGCCGGCGAGATCGTGATCCTCACCGGCCCCTCCGGCTCGGGCAAGACCACCCTGCTGACCATGCTCGGCGGCCTGCGGGCCGCCCAGAGCGGCAGCCTGCGGGTGCTGGGTGAAGAGCTGCTGGAGGCCGACAACACCACCCTGACCCGGCTGCGGCGCCAGGCCGGCTTCATCTTCCAGGCCCACAATCTGCTGCCCTACCTAACGGCCCTGGAGAACGTGCGCTTCGGCCTGGAGGTCAGCCCCGTCTGGCTGGGGCAAGGCCGGCTGGCGATGGATGACTGCGCCGCCGCCATGCTGGGCCACGTGGGACTGGGGGAACGGGTGAATTACTACCCCGAGAAACTCTCCGGCGGCCAGAAGCAGCGGGTGGCGATCGCCCGCGCCCTGGCCCCCAGCCCCCGATTGCTGCTGGCCGATGAACCCACCGCAGCCCTCGACAAGACCTCCGGTCGCGATGTGGTCGACCTGTTCCGCCAGCTGGCCGACAGCCACGGCGCCGCGATCGTGATGGTGACCCACGACAACAAGATCCTCGATATCGCTGACCGAGTGGTGAACCTGGAGGACGGCCGACTGGTGGCGAGCGCCTGAGCCCAGATCAGCCCAAATCCCCCAGCCGCCTGCGGGCCAAGGCCGCCTGGGCTTCAGCTTCGGCCAGGTTTGCCTTGCACTCCAGCACCACCTCAGGCGGGGCCTTATCTGCAAAGTTGGGATTGGCGAGGCGACCCGCCAGGCCCTTGATCTCCCTATCAGCCTTGGCGATGTCCTTCTCCAAGCGGCCGCGCAGGGCGTCGAGATCCACCAGGCCCTCGATGGGCAACAGCACCTGCAGCTCACCGCTCACGCCGGCCAGGGCCTTGGCGGCCGGAGCAGCTTCGGCCTGCTCGGGACTAAGCACCGCCACGCTCTCGGCTCGGGTGAGGGCCGTGATGTCGGGGCTGGCCTCCTGCAACAGGGCTGCAAGCTCAGCGCGGCCAGTCACAAACGACACCGGCGCGCTCTGGCTGGGCTTGAGCCCCGCCAAAGCCCGCAGGTTGCGCACCACCCGAATCGCCTCGATCAGCTCGGCAAACTGGGCCTCAAGCTGGTCGTCTAGAGCGGCCTGATCAAGCGCCGGCCAGCTCTGCAGGGCCAGAAAGCTGCTCTCTGGCTGGCCAGTGAGGCCGTGCCACAGCTCCTCACTCAGGTGCGGCATCAGCGGATGCAGCATCACCAGCAACTCGCCAAGAACCTTGGCCAACACGGCGCGGGCGGTGCGCTGGTCGGCAAGGGCTGCTGGGCTCGGGTTTTCACCTGGGTTGAGCCGCCGCTTGATCAGCTCCACATACCAATCGCACACCTCGTTCCAGGCGAACTCATAAAGCCCCTTGGCCGCCTCGCCCAGGCCGTAGTTGCCATAGCGCTCAGCCGTATCACGGTTGACGCGGGCCAGGCGCGAAAGGATCCAGCGATCGGCCAGCTGCAGGGCCGCAGCATCGGGCTCGCCCAGAGCGGCCGGCGTTTCGCCATCCAGGTTCATCAAGGCGAAACGGGTGACGTTCCAGAGCTTGTTGGCGAAGTTGCGGGAGGCCTCCACCGTGGCGGAGGTGTCGGATTTGCGGTCGTAATCGAGGCGGATGTCCTGGCCGGCACCGGCCACCTCACGCACCAGGGCGAAGCGCAGGGCATCGGCGCCGTAGCGCTCAATCAGCAGCAGCGGGTCGATGCCGTTGCCAGAGGACTTACTCATCTTGCGGTTCTGTTCATCCCGCACCAGGCCGTGGATATACACGTCTTTGAAGGGAATCCAAGGGATTCCAGAACCTTCCCGACCACTCATTAGGGCTCCGGCCATCATCGTCATCCGGGC
The DNA here is from genome assembly GCF_024346235.1 of Cyanobium sp. BA5m-21. Classification (NCBI taxonomy): domain Bacteria; kingdom Bacillati; phylum Cyanobacteriota; class Cyanophyceae; order Synechococcales; family Prochlorococcaceae; genus Cyanobium; species Cyanobium sp. BA5m-21. The sequence continues at coordinate 23,501 of NZ_JAGQCO010000024.1, read as the reverse complement.
CACCCAGAAGAAGATGATGTCGAAGCCCGTCACCAGCACGCTGGTGGGGTACCAGCGCTCCAGGTCGGCAGCATCGGCATCAGGCCAGCCCAGAGTGGAGAAGGGCCAGAGGCCGCTGGAAAACCAGGTATCGAGGGCGTCGGGGTCCTGCTCCAGCACCACGGGATGGGCGTGGGTGCCGCCGCCAAATTGGGCTTCCGCCTTCGCCATGGCTTCTGACTCATCGCGGGCCACCACATAGGGCGTGTTGTCGGTAATCACACCGCCCGTTTCACTCACCACAAACCAGGCGGGGATGCGGTGGCCCCACCACAGCTGACGGGATATACACCAGTCGCGGATGTCGGTGAGCCAGTCGCGATATACCTTGCTCCAGCGCTCCGGCACGAAGCGGGGATCGGCGTTCTCGAGGGCCTCCCGGCAGCGGGCCGCCAGGGGCTCGGTTTTGACAAACCACTGGGTGGAGAGCAGGGGCTCCACCGGCACCTTGCCGCGATCGGAGAAGGGCACGCTGTGGCGGTAGTCCTCCACCTTCACAAGGAAAGCTTCCGCCTCCATGGCCGCCACCACCGCTTGGCGAGCCTCGAAGCGATCCAAGCCGGCGAAACGGCCAGCCGCTTCGTTCATCGAGCCGTCCTTGGCCATCACCGTAATTAGCGGCAGGTTGTGGCGCTGGCCGATCGCGAAGTCGTTGGGGTCATGGGCTGGGGTCACCTTGACGCAGCCGGTGCCGAACTCCGCATCCACGTGGTCGTCGGCCACGATCGGGATCTGTCGCCCCACCAGGGGCAGGGTGAGGGTCTGGCCCACCAGATCGGCGTAGCGCGGATCCTTGGGATTCACCGCCACGGCCGTGTCACCCAGCAGGGTTTCCGGCCGGGTGGTGGCCACTTCCAGGAAGCCGGCGCCGCTGGTCAAGGGATAGCGGAAATGCCAGAGATGGCCATCCACCTCCTTCATCTCCACCTCCAGATCGCTCACCGCCGAACCCGAGGCCGGGCACCAATTCACCAGGTATTCACCCCGGTAGATCAGCCCCTGCTCGTGCAGACGGTTGAAGGCCTCGATCACGGCGGCGCTGCAGCCGGCATCGAGGGTGAAGCGCTCGCGCTGCCAATCCACCGAGTAGCCCAGGCGGCGCAGCTGGCCCACAATCGTGCCGCCGCTCTCCGCCTTCCAGCCCCAGGCCTTCTCGAGGAATGCCTCGCGGCCCAGATCTTCCTTGCGCTGGCCCTCGGCCTTGAGCTGCTTCTCCAGGATCGTCTGCACGGCGATCGAGGCGTGGTCGGTGCCCGGCAGGCAGAGCACGTTTTTGCCGCGTAGGCGCTGGAAGCGCACGATCGTGTCAATCAGGGCGGTGTTGAAGGCATGGCCCATATGCAGGCTGCCGGTCACGTTTGGCGGCGGAATCACCACAGAAAAAGGCTCACCCGGTGCCGCAGGATCCGGGTGAAAGGCGCCGCTGCTCTCCCAGGCGTGCTGCCAGCGGCTTTCCGTGCCCACTGGGTCGTAGGTCTTGGGCAGGGCCGCTTCAGGGGCTGGGGCAGACAGCTCGGTCACGGCGGTGGCGGCAGGCACTCGGGCCATGGTCGCAAAACGGGCTGAGGCCAGGGATAATTAAGCCGTAGAGCAAGGCAATGCCGCATCCCCGGGCCCCCTCACAGGCGACACGACGGGTGGCATCGCGCTGCGTACCCGTGCTGGCCTCGCTGCTTCTGCTCGGTTGCGGCGCTGGCGATGGGCTGCCCAACGAGCTTTACCTCGGGGTGGAGGTGAACCCCGACGAGAGGATCGACGCCGGGCTGCGCGCCGACACCCTGCAGCGGCTGGGCGGGCTGGAGGCTGGCTACCGCCAGCTCCACCCCAACACCCGCTTTCAGTTCAGTCATTACCCCGAGAAAGAGCTGGAGTGGGCGATCCGGCGCCGCAACCTGGCCGGGCTGGGCCCCGATCTGTTGCTCCTCAACGGGGACGCAGCCGTGCGGATGCTGAACGCAGGAGTGATAGCGCCCTACCCACAAACAGGGGTGGATCTCAACCCATTCGATCCCCAGGTGCTCGATCGGCTGCGCAACCCCTCCGGAGATCTCGCCGGGCTGCCATTGCTGGTGGAAACCCAGCTGGCCTGCTTCAACCGCCGGCGACTGCCCACCGCGCCAGCCACCCTGGAGCAGCTGCTTGACACGAGTGCCAAGGGCCATCCTGTGGGCCTCTCGATGGAGGACTACAACCTCTTCTGGACAGTCGGCAGCCTTGGTGCGGTCGACGCCATCAATACAGCCGCAGCCGGCAGGCAACCCAGCTGGGCCCAGCAGCAGGCGATCGAGCGCTGGCTCACCTGGCTGCAAAACGCCAACATCCAACAGCGCGTCACCTTCTACGCCAGCCAGGCCTCGGCGGAAGCGGAATTCCAGGCGGGCCGCCTCGACTGGTTCCCCTGCCGCAGCGCGTCCATACCGCGGCTGCGCAAAGCTCTGGGGGATGGGCTCGGGGTGGCGCTCCTGCCGGGCGGCGAGTGGGGTGATGCGAGTCCGATCAACAAGCTGCGGGTGTTGGCCCTCGGCACCAATGCCAGCCGCAGCAGCCGCGAGCGGGCCCTGGCCTTCAGCCGCTTCAGCGTGAACCCCCTGAGCCAGAGGAGTCTCACCCTGGGCTCCCAGGTGGTGCTGCCGGCCAACCGCTTCGTGAGGGTGCCGGTGAGCAGCTCGACAGTGCTCAGCGCCATGGTGACCTCGGCCCAGCAGGGCAGCCAAACCAACACCCTGGAGGAGCTGATGCACAGCAACGATCCCCGAATGGCCGAGATCCAGACCCTGCTCACCACGTTGGTGTTTGGAGAGATGCAGCCCACCACGACCGGCCAGAGGCTGGTCGCAATCCTGCGGAACCGGCCATGAGAGAGCTGTTGCTGGAGGTGCTGGGCTGGCTGGGCTATCTGGAGCGGCCCACCGTTCTGCTGCAACTGGCTGTGGCGATCGGGCTGATGGTGTTGCGGCGGTTTGCGGCGCGCCGAAACTGGCTACGCCAGCTGCGGCCACGGGCCTTCACCCCCCTGGCGCTTGTGGTGCTGGCGGCCAGCTGCCTGCTGCTGGCCCTCCTGGGGCTGCCCTACGGACTCAGCGGCCAGCTGGGAGTGCTCTGGCTGGGCTGGTACGGCCTCAACCAGCTGCAGCCGCTGCTGCAACGTTGCCTCGGCGCGAAAACGGCGCGGCAACTCGAGAGCCGCCTGCTGCGACCTGGCTATCTGCTGCTGGCGGCCCTGATGCTGATCACCTCCGTCGACAGCATCAATGATCTGGCCGTGGCCCCCCTGGGCAGCATGCTGGGTGTGCCCGTCGATGCGGGCAAGCTATTCAATGCCGCCCTGATCACCTACCTGGTGCTGGTGGGCTCGGGGCCACCTGCAACGGGCGTGGCCTGGCTGGTGCAACGGGTCCTGGCATCCAGCGATGGCAGCCGCAAAGCCTTGGAGTTGATGCTGCGCTACACCGTGGTGGGCTTGGGCCTGGTGGCCGTGGGGGTGCACCTGGGCCTCAACACCACCGCCCTGATCGCCGTGGCAGGTGGCCTGTCAGTGGGCCTTGGCTTCGGCATCAAGGAGGTGTTCTCCAACTTCATCAGCGGCATCTGGCTGCTGTTCGAGGGCTCCGTGCGCCCAGGAGAAGTGTTGATGCTCGATGGCGATCCCTGTGAAGTTCGAAGTCTTGGACTGCGTGCAACCTTGCTTTGGCGTGATCGTGACAATGCCGAGCTGCTAATCCCGAACCAGACCTTCTTCACGCAGGCGGCCACCAGCTACACCGCTAGCGACCGCATGCGCCGCAGCCAGGTAAGCATTGGCGCCGCCTATCACCACAACCCAGTAGAAGTGATTGCTCTACTCGAGGCCACAGCTCTCGAAGTTGCACGGGTGCTTCCCCAGCCAGCACCCAAAGCCCTATTGCTGAACTACGGCGACTCCGCTATTAATTACTGCCTGCGCTTCTGGATCGCCAACCCGATGGACAACGTGGGCATCTGCAGCGAGGTGAATCAGGCGATCTGGCGGGCCTTCCGCGATAGCAGCATTGAAATTCCTTTCCCACAGCATGTGGAATATTCCATGCAATGGCCACCCGGAGCGCCATCAAACCAATAAATTCACTTAGCAGCAGTCCTAAGGCGATCTACTGTTTTTTCCAGCAGCTCAATCGATACATCCTCTGCCGAATCCAAGTCAGACAGCCCGAAAGGGTTGTCGATATCATCAATCAAGCGCAGGAGTAAAATAACAATAAAGGAAATTACAGCAAGAAAAAAGACAGACTCTGGAAGGCTTTCCGCTCTCGCCATCACCAAGCCCGCGAACAAAAGCACTGCAGCAATGTCCGCCATCCAATAAACAAGAGGCACAAATGTAGTGTCGCGTATGGTCTGCACTCTATTGACCTTGGCAAGTATTACCGCTAAATCCTGCATAAGCCTTCCCCTCAACGTAGATGCGTCGCCCTTGAAATGCACCGCAACACGCACCACGTCTGCATGGGTTTGAGTGTGGCGCGCCAGCATTTGCTCTGTAGTAATCCGCTCCTTCAACCAATCCAGCAAGGACTGGCCAAGCCCAGTTACCGCGGCGAGGGCTGCAGCAATCTGGATCTCGGGGTGATAGACCTGAATTGCACGAACCTCCAAATTAAGCGTCTGAAGACAGGTTGCTAGTTCGGCAGGTATTTTCTCGCTTTCCTTAAAATCAGTGAGCACACCATTCAACAAGAAGCCCAATAAAAAGATCGTCGAGGCAACCATCGCCGAAAACAGCGGATTAATACTTAATCGCTCAAGACCGAAGAAGTGAACCGCAACTTTGATGCCACAAAGCACAAGAACCTGGAAAAAGACGCCACGCACCTTTCGCAAGCGCCTAAGTCTGGCGGCTGAAAACCTAATCAGAGGCAACCTCTTATTTTGACGCGGGGCAAACTTCAAGTTTTTTTCCATTTAGGTAACAATTACAGTCTTCGTCTCCGTTCAGAGGGTGTTGCAGAACACAAGCAGGGGCTCGCCGCTCTGCGCCTTTACTTCGCCTTAACCCCTAAATCTCTGCAAAACCATGATTGAAGCCTTCCTGGTCGCGATCCGCACCAATGAGGATTTGCAACGCCAGTTGCGCAGTGCCACCACGGCGGCTGACCTGGCTGCGGTGGGCGCTCAGGCAGGCCTGACCATCGAACCTGCTGCGCTGGTGAAGGGCTTCGCCCAGTTGCTGCTCGAGAGCGACGACGCCATGTCCGTCCGCAACTTCGACAACCTCGGCTGGGACATGGGAGAGCTGCTATGGGCAGCCAAGACCTGGGAGCGCCCCGATCAGGCCTGAGCGAGCCGGCCCAGGTAGCTCTGATAGCTGCCGGCATTGATCCAGCCGGTAGCGATCGTTTTGGTGTGCTCCTCGCTGACCCTGCCTCGGTGGATGTGGGAAGGGCCAGCCGGAAAGATCACGAGCTTGCCCCGCTCAGCCGGCTCGTGGTGATCCTGCCAATGAAATTCGGTGCCTCCGTTGGGCACGTCGTTGCAATAGAGGATCCAGGCCAGCACCCTGTGTACCGGTTCAGTGGCCTCGTCGCTGATTGTCCAGTCGCAGTGCCAGTGCTTGAAACCCTCACCAGGGGCGTAGCGCTGCAGGTTGAAGATCGGATTCACAAACAGCTCCTGCTCCGGGCAGCACTGGCGAAAGAGGCCACGCTCCTGCAGGTAGCGCTCCAGCCCAGCCGTTACGCCGCGCAGGATCACCTCCGCCAGGGCGAAGGCCTCAGGATCGGAGCGGTCGATGGCCACCAGGCTGATATCGGTGGAAATTTTGGCGGGCTCAGTTTTGCCGCCAGGGCCAAAGGCCACCCCGGGCCGCCGCAGGTCAACGCGCCGCTCATAAAAGGCCATCACCCCATCGGCGAGGGCCTCGAAGCCGGCATTGCGATAGGTAGCTAGCAGGTTCATCGGGAGAGCTCCTGCCAGGGAAGGGCCAGGGCCGCCTCCAACTGCTGCCAGCGCTGCGGCTCCGCCGCGACCCTTGCCAGCAGACCCAGCCGCTCCAGAGCCTCCACCACCCGCCCATGATCCAGGGGGCCAGCAGGCCCTAGGGGCAGCACCAACACCTGGGGCTCGGCGGGATCGGCAAGCACTCGCAGCTCCAAATCCTCCAGCTCGCGCTCAAAGAAAACTCGCCGCATGCGGCCGGTGAGCCCTGGCCCCAGCGCCTCGGCATAGGCCTCCAGCGAGTCACGATCACCGCTGCAACCGCAATTGAGCGCCAACCAGATCAGCAGCTTGGCCCAGCTATCAGCTGTCCAGAGCGGCTGAAAGCTATCACGGTGCTGCCGCACCAACTCGCCAATGGCGAAATCAAACAGGGTTGCCTGCAGGTTGATGGCATTCATGCCTGCCATCCTGCCCAGCTGCCGGCAGACTGCACGGGCATGCGACTGCCCCACCCATGGCCCTCGACTTCAACGACCCCGATTTGGAGTTCAGCGATCTCGTTTACGCCTACCAGAGCTGGGTAATGGCGGTGATCAACGACGAAAAGCTCGGCGGCGAAGAAACCCTGCTCACCGACGAGATCACTGACGACGCCCTCAACGCCATGCGCTTTCTGCCCGGCGAAGTGACCAGCGCCATCGAAACCAGCCTCGCCCGTGTCTACGACGTAGATGCCGACGAACTCGCCAGCCTGCTGTTCCCAGAAGGCTGAAGCCCCCATATGGAGCGCCCCAGAAATGCGCGATGCCGGGTTCGAACCAGCGACATCCTGCTTGTAAGGCAGGCGCTCTACCGCTGAGCTAATCGCGCGGTGTAGGCAAAATACACCCCATGGCTCAGGCCCCACTTCAACGCAAGCTGCGCTGGCAACTGGAGGCCCTCGGGGTGCGGCTGCTGCTGCTGGTGCTGCGGGGGCGCTCCCACAGCAGCATGGGCCGCGGCATTGCCCAAGCCCACCGGCTAGCCAGGCCCTGGCTGCGGCGGCGCCACACCACGGCGATCGCCAACCTGACGCGGGTCTATGGCGAGCAGCTCAGCCAGGGCGAGCGGGAAGCCATCGCCGAGCAGTCGATCAACAGCTTTTTTCTCTCCTGCCTCGAATCGATCATCCAACCGGTTGACGCCTGCTTGATCAGCGCTGAGGGGGAGGGGCTCGACGAACTATTGCGGCTGCATCGCCAGGGCCAGGGGGTGATCGTGGGATCGCTGCACCTGGGTTGCTGGGATCTGGGGCTGCGCTGGCTGAGCGAACAGCTGGACACCCCATCTGTCGTGTACCGCCCCGCCCGCAACCCATACAGCGACGAGCTGCTCAACCGGGCCCGCCAGGCCAACAGCTACTGCAACTGGATTCCCCAGGCCGATGCCAGGTCAATGTTTCGCTGCCTACATCGCGGCGGCAGCCTCGTGGTGATGACCGACCTTTACAGCCGCAACAGCGAAGTGCAGGTCGACTTCCTCGGCCTGAGCACCAACTTCGTCAAAGGGCCTGCGGCCCTTTCGCAGAAATCGGGTTGCCCCCTGTTTCCCGTGGCCCAGGTGCGGGAAGCCAACGGCCACTTTCGGCTGATCTTTGGCGCACCGCTATGGCCCGGCCAGGGTGCCGCTGCCCTGAGCGACCAGCTTGCCGCCGTAGCCCGCTGGCACGAACCCCTGATCCAGGCCTATCCGAAGCAGTACTACTGGATCAACCGGCGCTGGCGAACGGGCGATGGCAGCGGTGAGCGGCTGCGGCCCATCGGCCCACCCGGGCGCTGATCGATGGCCAGCGGCCGCAGCCACGACCGAGCCACCTGGCTCCTGAGCCTCCCCTTTGGGCTGCTGTGGTGGCCCTGGCTGGGGTTAGCGGGGGTGAGCGTGGCCGGCCTGAGCTTTCTGCTAGGTGGCCTGCTGCTCTCCCCCGACCTCGACACCCGCTCCAACCCCACCCGCCGCTGGGGACCGTTGCGGCTGCTCTGGTGGCCCTACCGCAACCTGCTGCGCCATCGCTCCCTGATCTCCCACAGTCCCCTGCTGGGCACCAGCGGGCGCCTGGCCTACCTGGCGGCGCTGCTGCTGGTGAGCTGCCTGCTGCTGCAACCCCTCGGTGGGCCAGCACCCCAGCAGCTCCTGGCCACCGCCCAGGCGCTCTGGCAGGGCGAGCGTCCGCTGCTGCTGGCCGCCCTGGTGGGCCTGGAGGCCAGCAGCTGGCTGCACCTGATCCAAGATGGCGACCCGATGCCGCGCCTGCCCCGCCTGCTGCGCCGCCGCCGCCGCCGATGAACCCCCAAACCCAGACCCCAGCCCCCCTTGAGGCCCTAGCTGAGCTGATCGCCGTGGTGGCTCGCCTGCGCGACCCCGAGGGCGGCTGCCCCTGGGATCTGGCGCAAACCCACGCCTCCCTGGTGCCCTACGTGCTGGAGGAGGCCCACGAGGTGGCCGATGCGATCCGCTCGGGCGACGATCACCACCTGGCGGAGGAACTGGGCGATCTGCTGCTGCAGGTGGTGCTCCACGCCCAGATCGCCAGCGAGGCAGGCAGCTTTGATCTGGCCCAGATCGCTGCAGGCATCAGCGCCAAGCTGGTGCGACGCCATCCCCATGTGTTTGGTGGTGGCGAGCCGGCCAGCTGGGAGGAGATCAAGGCCGCAGAAAAACCCCAACCCGCCTCCACCAGCCCGCTCAGCGATCGGCTGGCCGGCAAGGTTCGCGGCCAGCCAGCCCTAGCCGGTGCCATGACGATCTCCAAGCAAGCCGCCGCGGCCGGCTTCGAGTGGGATGACATGGCAGGGGTGTGGGCGAAGGTGCACGAGGAGCTCGACGAGCTCAAGGAAGCTGTGGCCTCCGGGGATCGCCGCCATGCCCAGGAAGAGCTGGGCGACGTGCTGTTCACCCTGGTGAACGTGGCGCGCTGGTGCGGCATCGAACCGGAAGCCGGCCTGGCGGGCACCAACAGCCGCTTCCTCGATCGTTTCTCCCGGGTGGAAGCAGCCCTGGATGGCGACCTAAAGGGCCGCAGCATCGGCGAGCTCGAAGGCCTCTGGCAACAGGCCAAAGCCGAGATACGCGCTGAAAACACGCCAACGCCAGGCTGCTAAGCCCTGAGCGCAACAGCCTCGCAAGTTCCGTACAACCTGTACAGATTTAGGGACACCCAGCCAACACCTCAGTCCTCCGGCAGCTGAGTACGGGCCCCCCGCTGCCCCTTGATCGCACCACGCTGCTTCTTGGCCGCCAGACGCCGCTGCACTGAACCACGGGTGGGCCGAGTCGCCCGACGCGGTGGTGGTGGCGGCTTGATCGCCTCCTGCAGCAGCTCCACTAGGCGCCGCTGGGCCGCCACCCGGTTTTGCCATTGGGAGCGGTGCTCACTTGCCGCAATCACCACACAACCTTCCACCAGCTTTCCCTCCAGTCGCCCCAGGGCCCGGGCCTTGATCGTGGGCGGCAGCGCCGCAGAGGCCGCCAGATCAAACACCAGCTCCACCCGTGAATCGGTGGTGTTCACGTTTTGGCCGCCGGGGCCGGAGGAGCGAGAAAAACGCCAGGCCAGCTCGGCGGCGCCGATCACCAGCGCTGGGGTCAGCCGCAGATCCGCCGTGGGTCGCAGGGGAGCCATGGATTCAGGGCAGCCAGGAAATCAGGGGAGCCAGGAAATGAGCCTGTCACGGCCAACACACCGGCGATGCGCAAGGCTGGAGACTGCGAAATTTTGGCAATGGGCTGGATCGACGAGGTCTTCGACGGCGTGCGCTACGGCCTGGAGGGCACGGTGGTCGCCGAACAGGATTCAGCCTTCCAGAAGGTGACGATCATCGACAGCCAGCGCTACGGCAAGGGCCTGCTGCTCGATGGCTGCTGGATGACTGCCGAGCGCCAGGAGCGGCACTACCACGAGGCGATCGTGCATCCGGCACTTTGCAGCGCGGCGAGCATCGAGCGGGTGCTGGTGATCGGCGGCGGCGATGGTGGCACCGCCCGCGAGTGCCTGCGCCACGCCGGCGTGCAGCACCTCGACCTGGTGGAGATCGACGGCCTGGTGGTGGAGTGGAGCCAGCAGTACCTGCCCAGCATCGGCGGCGGCTGCTGGATTGACCCCCGCTTCCACCTCACCGTTGGCGACGGCATCGCCTGGGCCGCCAATGCCCCTGAAGCCAGCTACGACGTGGTGATCGTGGATGGCTCAGACCCCGCCGGCCCGGCCGAGGGCCTGTTCAACCGCGCCTTCTTCGAGCACTGCCGCCGCATCCTGCGGCCCGGCGGCGTGTTCGCCACCCAGAGCGAATCACCCGAGGCCTTCCGCCAGGTGCATATCGACACGGTGAAGCTGATCCGTGAGGTGTTCGGCCACGCCGATCCGCTGTATGGCTGGGTGCCCATGTATCCCAGCGGCTGGTGGAGCTGGACGTTCGCCGCCACAGACGGCCGTCGCTATTTGCAGCCGGATCCCGCCCGCGCCGCGGCCGTCGACTGTGGCTGTGAGATCTGGTCCCCCCGCTGGCAGCGCGGCGCCTTTGATGCTGTGCCCGCCGCCATCGAGCGGGAGCTGGGCTGATGTTTGAAACGGATCTCTTTGACCAAGACGGCGCCATTTACATGGGCAGCCAGCGCGACCCCGCCGGCTGCCGGGTGGGTCTGTTCGGCGTGCCCTACGACGGCACCACCTCCTTCCGCCCCGGCACCCGCTTCGGGCCGGCGGCAATCCGCGAGGTGAGCAGCGGCCTGGAGAGCTACTGCCCCCAGCTCGATCGCGACTTGGAGGAGCTGGCCATCGCCGACCTCGGCGCGGTGGAGATCCCCTTCGGCGCCCCCGAGCCGGTGGTGGCGGCCGTGAAGGCCGCCACCGAAGCCGTTCTGGCCCTGGGGCTGAAGCCCCTGATGCTGGGTGGCGAGCACTCGATCAGCTCCGGCGCAGTGGCGGCCGTGGCGGCCCGGCACCCCGATCTGGTGCTGGTGCAGCTCGATGCCCACGCCGACCTGCGCCAGGAATGGCTCGGCGCCCACCACAGCCATGCCTGCGCCATGCGCCGCTGCCTGGAGGTGCTGCCCAGCCAGCAGCTGCTGCAGATCGCCATCCGCAGCGGCACCCGCGAAGAATTCAGCGAGTTGAGGAGCAGCGGCCGCCTGGTGGCCATTGAGCGGATGGCCGAAAGCCTGAAACCCCTGCGCGGCAAGCCCCTCTATCTCACAGTGGATCTGGATTGGTTTGATCCAGCGGTGATGGCCGGCACCGGCACCCCGGAGCCCGGCGGCTTCCTCTGGCGGGATTTCGCAGCCCTAGTGGAGGAGCTGCGCCACCACAACCTGGTGGCCGCCGATGTGGTGGAGCTGGCGCCGATGCTGGATGCCACCGGCGTGAGCAGCGTGCTGGCCGCCAAGGTGGTGCGCAGCCTGCTGTTTCTGCTCGACCGTTAATGCCGAAAGCCGATCAGTAGCAGCAGGTGCCGCTGGTGCGCTGCTCACGCAGGCGCTCGTGCTGCTGGCTGATCAGCAACACCGCCAGAGTCGGGTGGTTGTGCAGCAGGTTGAGGAAGCGCAGGCGATCGAGCCGCAGGATCTCAACAGGGGTACGGGCCACGGCTTCGTTGCGATAAATGCCGTCGCGCCAAAGGATGTCTTGATAGCTAAACAGCTCTCCGGGGCGATAGCAAAGCCTCTCGCCGCTCTCGCCTATCACTTCAATGATGCCGCGGCGCATCCCATAAATCGAGTCGGCCCGGGAGCCCCTGGAAAACACCTTGGAGCCGGTGGGCAGGGTGAGAACTTCGCAATCCACTTGAGCCGCCAGCAGCTCCAGCGAAGTCGTGATCGTTACCGAAGCAACCATGCTCCTCCACCCCCTAATCGAAACCACATGCCCTTAATAGAGCTATACCGCCCCGGGCGCCTAGCTATGGCGAGCACAAAAGCCAAATAGGCCCCAAAACCGGGACAAATTACGGATTTGCTTTAGCTTTTGCCAAAGGCTGATTCAAGGCTGAGCTGCTGGTTCGGCTGGGCTGGTGCTGGTGTCCCCCCAGCTGCTGGCGCCGCATTAATCGCAGGCAGCCGCGGCGGCCGGGCCGTCCAGTGGTGGCACCACAGCTCCAGCGCCAATTCGGGATGGATCGGCAACTGGCGCAGCTGACACCAGCCGAATTCAGCGCCACTGGGTGGGGCGCAATGGCGGCAGCTGCAGCAGCAAGGGCGCTGACCCATCCAAGGGAGAGATCTGGTCTCTTAAGTTATGGACGTTTGGTCAAAGTGGTATCGAATACAGCGAATCTTCCAGGTTCCTTATTGATTCCGCAGGCCTGCATAGGATCCGGCCATGGGTTTAATCCGCACCCCTCTGTTTGAAGCCGCCCAAACCGCGGGTGGCCGGATGGTGCCCTTTGCCGGCTGGGAGATGGCTGTGCAATTTGAGGGCTTGGTGGCAGAGCACCAGGCCGTAAGGCGCCGCTGCGGCATCTTCGATATCTCCCACATGGGGGTGCTGACCCTGCGGGGCGCAGGCGCCAAAGAAGCCCTGCAGGCTCTGGTGCCCACCGACCTGTTTCGCATTGGCCCCGGCGAGGCCTGCTACTCAGTGCTGCTCAACGAGCGGGGCGGCATCCGCGACGACCTGATCGTTTACGACCGCGGCTGGCAGGCGGATGGCCAGTGCCACGAACTACTGCTGGTGATCAATGCCGCCTGCGCCGCAATCGACACGGCCTGGATCCGCAGCCAGCTGGAGCCCCTTGGCATCCATGTTGAAGATCGCAAAAGCGATGGCGTGTTGCTGGCCCTGCAGGGCCCGGAGGCGGCGGCCCGGCTGGAGGAGTTGGCGGGTACCGACCTGAGCGGCCTGCCCCGCTTCGGCCACCGGGAGCTGAAGCTGGCTGGCGCCAGCGCCTTTGTGGGCCGCACTGGTTACACCGGTGAAGACGGCTTCGAACTGCTGCTGAACCGGCCAGACGGCCTGCTCCTATGGGACAAATTGCTGGCCAGCGGCGTCAGCCCCTGCGGCCTCGGCGCTCGCGACACCTTGCGCCTGGAAGCGGCCATGCACCTCTACGGCCACGAGCTGGATGAGCACACCACACCCCTGGAGGCCGGCCTGGGCTGGCTGGTGCACCTGGAAATGCCCAAAGCCTTCATTGGTCGCGAGGTGCTGGAGCGCCAAAGCGCCGCGGGGGTCCAGCGGCGCCTGGTGGGATTGAAGCTGCAGGGCCGCGCCATCGCCCGCCATGGCTACCCGGTGCTGGCTGCCGGGGCTCCAGTGGCTAGTGAGCCGGTGGGGCACATCACCAGCGGCAGCTGGTCACCCAGCCTCGAAGAAGCGATCGCCCTGGCTTACGTACCAGCCAGCGCCGCCAAGCTGGGCACCGAGCTGGCGGTGCAAATTCGAGGCAAGGCCGAGCCAGCGCTGGTGGTGAAGCGTCCCTTCTACAAGCGCTGACGCCACCGGGTGGGACAATCGCCCATTCACTCCGGATCTCAGCATGCGCAGCCACGGATGCGGCGACCTGCGTCACGACGCCAGCGGCCAGGCCGTGCAGCTCTGCGGCTGGGTAGACCGATGTCGTGACCACGGCGGCGTGATTTTTGTCGACCTGCGCGACAGCAGCGGCAGCGTGCAGATCACTGTCGATCCCGACAATGGCGCCGAGATGTTCGCCATAGCGGAGCACCTGCGCAACGAAACGGTGATTCAGGTGGCCGGCAAGGTGCGGGAGCGACCCGCCGATGCCATCAACGACCGACTGGCCACCGGCCGCATCGAGGTGCTGGCCAGCGCCATCACCGTGCTCAACGCCGTGAAGGGCAACCTGCCCTTCCCCGTGTCGGTGCACGACGAGGAGAACACCCGCGAAGAGCTGCGGCTGCGCCACCGCTACCTCGACCTGCGCCGCGAGCGCATGAACAGCAACCTGCGCCTGCGCCACCGCACCGTGCAGGCGATGCGCCGCTTCCTTGAAGACCATGGCTTTATCGAGGTGGAAACCCCGGTGCTCACTCGCTCCACCCCCGAGGGCGCCCGCGACTACCTGGTGCCCAGCCGGGTGTGCGGTGGTGAGTGGTTTGCGCTACCCCAGTCGCCCCAGCTGTTTAAGCAGCTGCTGATGGTGGGCGGCCTGGAGCGCTACTACCAAGTGGCCCGCTGCTTCCGCGACGAAGATCTGCGGGCCGATCGCCAGCCGGAATTCACCCAGCTGGACATCGAAATGAGCTTCATGGACCAGGAGCAGATCCTGGAGCTCAACGAGGCCCTGATCGCCTCGATCTGGAAGGCCGTGAAAGGGGTGGAGTTACCCCGTCCCTTCCCGCGCCTCACCTGGCACGAGGCGATGGCGCGCTACGGCACCGACCGGCCCGACACCCGCTACGGCCTGGAGCTCACCGACGTCTCCGACCTAGTGGCCGGCATGGGCTTCAAGGTATTCAGCGGCGCCGTGGCCGCCGGCGGCTCCGTGAAGTGCATCGCCGTGCCTGGTGGCAACGACGCCATTAGCAACGTGCGCATCAAGCCCGGCGGCGATGTGTTCAGCGAGGCTCAGAAGGCTGGGGCAGGCGGCCTGGCCTTCATCCGCGTGCGCGAGGGCGGCGAGATCGACACGATCGGCGCTATCAAGGACAACCTCACAGAAGACAAAAAAACCGAACTGCTGGCCCGCACCGGTGCCACCCCCGGCACCCTGCTGCTCTTCGGCGCCGGCGATACCGCCACGGTGAATAAGGCCCTCGATCGAGTGCGCCAATTTCTGGCCCGCGAGCTTGGCCTGGTGCCGGCCGACCGTGACAACGACCAGTGGAATTTCCTCTGGGTGGTGGATTTCCCGATGTTTGAGTTCAACTCCGGCGAAAACCGCCTAGATGCCTTGCACCATCCCTTCTGTGCCCCCAACAGCGCCGATCTGGGTACTGATCCCGCCGCCTGGGCCAACACCCTGCCCACGGCCCGCGCCCAGGCCTACGACCTGGTTCTCAACGGCCTCGAGCTGGGCGGCGGCTCGCTGCGCATTCACGATTCGGCCCTGCAGCGCCAGGTGCTGCAAACCATTGGTCTGCCCCTGGAGGAGGCCAACCAGCAGTTCGGCTTCCTGATGGACGCCCTCGACATGGGTGCCCCACCCCACGGCGGCCTGGCCTACGGCGTAGATCGGATCGTGATGCTGCTGGCGGGCGAGGAATCGATCCGCGACACAATCGCCTTCCCCAAGACCCAGCAGGCCCGCTGCCTGATGACCGGCGCGCCTGGCGGTGTGGCCACCAAACAACTAGACGAGCTGCATGTGGCCAGCACCTGGAGCGAAGAAGACGAAAACTGAAAGCCAAAACAAAACGGGGCATTTGGCGCCGCAGCTGCCCAGCGCAGCAACGGTGAAGTACCACTAATCCATTGGGCGTGCCCCACACTCCCACCAGCACCGATCCGGTGCGGCTTTACCTGCAGGACATCGGTCGGGTGGACCTGCTTACCCAGGAGCAGGAGCTCACCCTGGCCCGGCTGGTGCAGCGGCGAGAACAGCTACTGCGCGAGGGCGATCCAGACAAAGACGAACTGTGCAAAGACGAACTGGCCGACAAAGAGCGACGGCTGACCCTGCACCGCGGCAAAAGGGCCAAGGAGCGGATGATCCAGGCCAATCTGCGACTGGTGGTGTCAGTGGCCAAGAAGTACCAGCGCCGGGGCATGGACCTGCTGGATCTGGTCCAGGAGGGCACCTTGGGACTGGAGCGGGCCGTGGAGCGCTTTGACCCGACCCGGGGGTTTCGCTTCAGCACCTACGCCTACTGGTGGATTCGCCAGGGCATCACCCGGGCCCTTGCCAGCCAGAGCCGCACAATCCGGCTGCCGGTGCACATCACCGAGAAGCTCAACCGAATTAAACGGGCCCAGCGTGAACTCAGCGCCCGGCTTGGCCGCCTGCCCTGCGTGGCTGAAATCGCCCAGGAGCTGAATCTCAGCGAAGCGCTGATCCGCGAAACCCTGCTGCAGCTGCCCAAACCCGTCTCCCTGGAGGCCCGAGTGGGCAAGGAACACGATATGCAGCTCGGCGATCTGCTGGAAGATGGCCACGGCACACCTGAGCAGGAACTCGCCCGCGAGCAGCTGCACAACGACCTCGAGGCCCTGCTTGAAGACCTGAGCAGCCGCGAAGCCGAGGTGATCCGTCAACGCTTCGGGCTAGTAGACGACACTCCCCGCAGCCTGACTGAAATCGGCGCTGCCATGCAGCTCTCCCGGGAGCGGGTGCGGCAGATCGAATCTCGGGCCCTGCTGAAACTGCGCCAACCCCAGAATCGCTGCCGCGTGAAGGATTATCTGGGCAGCCTCGACTAACCCAAGCAATCCGGGCTAAAACGCAGTCACTACGGATAAGTCGCCATGGCAACCGACATTGACATCGGCATCCCGGAAGCCCAGCGGCTGGAGATCGCCGCAGGCCTGGGCCGCGTGCTGGCCGACAGCACCGTGCTCTACGCCAAAACCCACGGCTTCCACTGGAACGTCACCGGGCCGATGTTCAACACCCTGCACTTGATGTTTATGGGGCAGTACACCGAGCTCTGGAACGCCCTAGACGCCATCGCCGAGCGCATCCGCGCCCTTGGCTGCCCGGCCCCCTTTGGCGGCGCCACCTATGGCCAGCTCTCCTCAATCGCCGAAAGCCAGGGTATCCCGGCAGCCTTGGAGATGGTGCGCGAGCTGGTCCTCGGCCACGAGGCGGTCGCCCGCACCATCCGCGGCGTCATGGTCACCGCCGATGGGGCCAACGACCAACCCACCGCCGACCTGCTCACCCAGCGGCTGCAGATCCACGAGAAGACCGCTTGGATGCTGCGCAGCCTGCTCGAGGCGTAATCCGCTGGTGCCGCTGGGATCGGCCGGTCGGCGCCCGCTGCGCGGGCCATACCGGCCTCACCGCAGCGGCACCAGCAGACCAGCGAGCCTCCGCAGGCCCGGCCGAGCCTTTCAACACCCGAACCAGGCACCAAGAAGGCATGTGGCTCCTGCGGGGTTGGCTGCGGTGAGCGCGGTGTTGCCCGCGCAGCGGGCGTGACCGCCGAACCCAGCCAGGCCCCGCAGGCGCAAGGGAGCCTTGGAAGGCCCGGTACATTGAAGGGTCAGCTACCGGGATATGAGCAAGTTCGTCTTTGTCACCGGCGGCGTGGTGTCGAGCATCGGCAAGGGCATCGTGGCCGCCAGCCTGGGGCGCCTGCTCAAGAGCCGCGGCTACAGCGTTTCGATCCTCAAGCTCGACCCGTATCTGAACGTGGACCCGGGCACGATGAGCCCGTACCAACATGGTGAGGTGTTCGTCACCGAGGACGGCGCCGAGACCGATCTGGATCTGGGTCACTACGAACGCTTCACCGATACCGCCATGTCGCGCCTCAACAGCGTGACCACTGGCTCGATTTACCAGTCGGTGATCAACAAGGAGCGCCGCGGCGACTACAACGGCGGCACCGTGCAGGTGATCCCCCACATCACCCGCGAAATCCGCGAGCGCATCCATCGGGTAGCCGCCAACAGCAATGCGGACGTGGTGATTGGCGAGATCGGCGGCACGGTGGGCGACATCGAATCGCTGCCGTTTCTTGAGGCGATACGCGAATTCCGGGGCGATGTGGGCCGCCAAGACCTGGCCTATGTGCACGTCACCCTGCTGCCCTTCATTGGCGTTTCGGGCGAGCTCAAGACCAAGCCCACCCAGCACTCGGTGAAGGAGTTGCGCTCAATCGGCATCCAGCCCGATGTGCTGGTGTGCCGTAGCGACCGGCCCGTGAGCGACGAGCTGCGCCGCAAGATAGGTGGCTTCTGCGGCGTGCCGCAGCGGGCCGTGATCCAAGCCCTAGACGCCGACAGCATCTACGCGGTGCCGCTGGCGATGGAGCAGGAGGGGCTCTGCCGCGAGGTGCTCGATGTGCTGCAGCTCAGCAACGCTGAAAGTGACATGGCCCGCTGGCAGGAGCTGGTAACCAAACTGCGCCACCCCGGCCCGGCGGTGAAGGTGGCGCTGGTGGGCAAGTACGTGCAGCTCAACGACGCCTATCTATCGGTGGTGGAGGCCCTACGCCACGCCTGCCTGGATCGGGATGCTTCGCTTGATCTGCACTGGGTATGCGCCGAGCAGCTTGAAAGCCAGGGCGCAGAAGCCCTGCTGGCCGGCATGGATGCGGTGGTGGTGCCCGGCGGCTTCGGCAACCGCGGTGTGGACGGCAAGGTGGCTGCAATCCGCTGGGCACGGGAACAGCAGGTGCCCTTCCTGGGCCTGTGCCTAGGCATGCAGTGCGCCGTGATCGAGTGGGCCCGCAACCAGGCGGGCCTGGCCGGTGCCACCAGCGCCGAACTTGATGCCGACACGCCCCATCCGGTGATCCACCTACTGCCTGAGCAACAGGACGTAGTTGATCTGGGCGGCACGATGCGACTGGGCGTTTACCCCTGCCGGCTAGCTGCAGACACGATGGCTCATCGCCTTTATGGCGACGAAGTTGTATACGAACGCCACCGCCACCGCTACGAATTCAACAACGCTTACCGCAGCCTCTTCATCGAATCGGGCTACACAATCAGCGGCACCTCGCCAGACGGCCGCTTAGTTGAATTAATCGAACTACAGAGCCACCCATTTTTCACAGCCTGCCAATATCACCCAGAATTTCTCTCCCGCCCCGGCAAGCCTCACCCCCTATTTCGCGGCTTGATTGAGGCCGCCCAGCAGCGCCTGCCCAACCAAGCTCATCAGGACTGACTATTTCACCAAACCAACTTGGCAACCGAAATTAACTAGATTTGCTTAAGAGAGTCTGTTTTATCTTTAAATTCTCCAAGCAGAAGTTGCAGGTAAGTTACCTTGCGCAGCTTGATATTGGCCGTAAGTGACATGCCCACTTGCAAAGGCAGGCTCTTGCCAGATTTCAGCTTTAGCTGCTGAGTATCGAGTGCAATCGTGGCTGGGAAGCGATAGGTCTGATTGCGCTCATCTGGGGGCAAAGCATCGGAGCCAATGCCCTTAACGTTGCCAAGCAGCACGCCGAAATCGGTAGCAGGGAAGGAATCGATGCTGATATCGGCAGGGCGACCAACTCGCACAAAACCAATATCGCTGCTCTCAATCTCCACCTTGGCCTGGAGCGCATCAAAGGGAACAATCTTCATGACCGGCTCACTACCTTGGGCAACAAAGCCAGGGCCCGTGGGCTTGAGATCAAACACCACCCCATCCACCGGGGAACGCACATCCTGGTAGCGGATATTGACCTGCAGCTCAGTGAGCTTGCTGCCTAGATCGGCAAGCTCGCCTTTGATCTGCTCCAGAGCCTGCTCGATGATCGCAATTTGACGTAGGCGATCTACCTTGAGCTTGGCGATCTCGCCATCCACCTCACGCACCTTGTTGCGCTGTTGCAAATACTGCAACTCCGCAGAGGCCCCAACTGCCTTGAGGCCCTCAAGCCGCTGCAGGATTTCGGTTTCAAGCACGAGGTTCTGGCGCGTCACCGTCTGCTCGGTGTCGTTGAGGTTGAGATAGCGAGCCAGCTCCACCTCCTTGAGACGCAGCTGGGCCTTCTTAGCGGTGATGGTGGTACGCAAACTCGCCTGACGGTCGATGGTGGCCTCGTTGTCGAGGCGCAGCAGCACCTGGCCCTGGCTGACTCGCTGACCGTCCTTGACCAGCATGGTTTCCAGAACACCGCCCACCGGCATTTGGATGGTTTTGACATCGCCGATCGGCTGGAGCTTGCCAGAGGCGACAACCACCTCGTCGGTTTTGGCTAAGGCAAGCCAGGCCAGGCCAGCAGCTGTGGTGCCCAGCAAGGCCCAGGTGATAGCTCGCGCTAAAAAGCGCGACTGCTGCAGCGCCATCTCCTCATGGCTGGTCTGAACCCGGCGCTCAATAGCGTTTTGGGCGCGGCGCACAATCGACATCAGTTGACCTCCTGCTGGCGGTAAAGGGCGTAATAGCGACCGCGGCGCTCCATCAACTCATCGTGGGTGCCCGTTTCCACGATGGCTCCTTCGTGCATCATCACGATTAGCTCGGCGCGGCGGATGGTGGAGAGCCGGTGGGTAATAAAGAAAACGGTGCAGTGCTTGAGGTTGTCGAGCAAGTTGTCGCAAACGCGGCGCTCGGTGTCGTAGTCGAGGGCGCTAGTTGCTTCATCGAGCACCAGCAGCCGGGGCTGGGAGAGCAGGGTGCGGGCGAGGGCCAGCCGCTGCCGCTGGCCGCCGGAAAGGCCGGCGCCGCGTTCTCCCACAGTGCTGCTGTAGCCCGCAGGAAGCTCCATGATGAAATCGTGGGCGCAGGCCAGACGTGCCGCCTGCACGATCGCATCACTGCTGGCATCGGGATCGGTGAGGGCAATATTCTCTGCCACCGTGCCAGTGAATAGCAGGGGCTCCTGGGGCACGATGCCGATTTGGCGCCGCAGAGAGTAAAGCTCAACTTTGTCGATGTCGTAGTTGTCGATCAGGATCCTGCCGCTACCTGGTGAATAGAGGCGTGCCAGCATTTTGGTGAGGGTGCTCTTACCGCTACCGCTCTGACCCACCACCCCCACAAAGGTGCCGGCGGCGATGGTGAAGTCGATGTGACGCAACACCTGGGTCCCGCCGGGGGTGAAGGAGAAGCAGAGGTCGTCAAAGCGCACCTCGCCGGCGATGGGCGGCAGAGGAATCTTCTGCTTATCAGCCTCGTCTGATTCCTCCGGGGTGTCGACCACATCGGCAAGGCGCTCAAAGGAAACCTTGAGCTCCTGGATGCTCTGCCAGATCGAAGAGAGCCGCAGCAAAGGCTGGGTGACGTAGCCGGAGATGATCCGGAAGGCGATCAACTGGCCCAGGGTCATGTCGCCGGAAAGCACCAAAGAGGCACCCACCCAGAGCACCAGCAGCTGGGAGAGCTTCTGCAGCACCTGGGAGGTTTCGTTAAGGGCCGTACCGGTGATTGTTTTTTCAAAGGTGCGGGAGATGTATTTGCCGTAGAGGTCTTGCCACTTCCAGCGGCTGATCATCTCGACGTTCTGGGCCTTCACCGTCTGGATGCCGGTGAGCACCTCAACTAGGTGGCTCTGGGTGCGGGCGTTCTCCTGGGCCGCATCGCGGTATTGACGGCGGAAGAGGGGAGCCCCCAGCACGGTGAGGCCGATCTGAATCGGCAGCACGCACAGGGCGATCAAGGTGAGCAGCCAGCTGTAGATCAGCATCACGGCGATATAGATCACCGAGAAGGCAGTGTCGAGCAGGGTGGTGAGCGCTTGGCCGGTGAGGAAATTACGGATCTTCTCCAGCTCAGCGATACGGGTACCGAGTTCGCCCACGGGACGGCGGTCGAAGTAATTGAGCGGCAGCCGCAGTAGGTGGTCGATCACCTCGGCGCCTAGGCGCAGGTCGATGCGATTAGTGGTTTCGCTGAATAGGAAGGTGCGCAGGGCGCCGATCAAACCCTCCATCAAGGTCACCACCACCAGGGCAAAGCCCAGCACCTGCAAGGTATCGAGGCTGCGCTGGTTGATCACCTTGTCGATGATCACCTGAATCAGCAGGGGGTTGGCCAGGCTGAACAGCTGCACCACAAAGGAGGCGATCAGCACCTGGGTGAGGATGCCGCGGTAGCGCTGCAAAGCTGGCCAGAACCAGGCAAAACCAAATCGCTGCTCAGGGGTGGCAGAGCTGCGCTCCAGCATCAGCACATCGATGCCATCGGGGAAGGCCTCGGGAAGCTGGTCGGGGGGAATCTCCACCCAACCCTGCCGCGGGGAGGCCAGCAGCAAACCGCGGGCATTGGCGCCCCGCACCACGGCAAACCCGCCCTGCCAGGGGATCAGGGCCGGGGTCTGCAGGCGCGTGCCCTGGTTGGCAGGCACCCGCACGCCGCTTACGTGCAAACCCATCATCGCGGCGAGATTGCCGCAAAGCTGCAGGTCCGGCGTCTGACCACGGCGCAACACATCGCGAAGGATCTTCTCGATCGCATCGCGCCGGAAGGGCAGCTTGAGCTCCGCCGCCAACATCTGGAAACAGGCGAGGGTTTCCTCGAGGGGGCCGTTGCCGCGCAGCAGTTGCAGGGCCGTGCGATCCCGCTGGCCCAGATCAAGGGCTGAAGCTAAAGGTGGATTAGAGCCGCCAGGTTGGCCGGAGCTGCCAGAGCCCTCCGGCATCAGCTCGGCTTCCAGTACTGGAGCTACCGGCGCCAGCAGCTCCGCAGGCAGGGCGATCAGGCGTGGAGGTAGTGGTGGGGTGGCAGCCGGCACACCCTGGCGGGGATTTAGCGCTGCCCCGAGGGGGTGATCGATCAGGTTGTGGCTAGCGGCCAGCAAGCTGAACTCAATCGGCAGGGCGGCTAGGGCCGAAGGCTCAGGCGCAACCAATCGAGCCTGGGGGCGGGCCTGATCCAGCAACTCCTGGAGCGAAGTGCCGGCCTGGGGGTGCTGCTCAAGCAGCAGGGCCAGCAAGGCTGCCAATTCAGCGGTGAATAGGTTTGAGCCACACCACTGGGCAAAGGAGGGTTCGCTGGCCAGCAACTCCAGGATCAGGGAATCGGCCAGCACCAGGGCCTCCACTTCGGAGCCCGCACTTACCTCCTCACAGGGAGCGGCTCGCAACAGGGAGGCCAGGCCCACAAAGCTGCCCGGTCCCAGCTTTTCTGCGGTGCGCAGGCGGCCCTGATCCCGCACCAGCAAGCGAGCTGTGCCCGATTGAAGCAGCAGGATCTCAGAGGGGATCAAGCCCCTAAGGCAAAGGGGATCACCAACAGCAAACTGACGCCGGCTGAGCTGCTGCTGCAAACGCTCGGCGCTGGAGTGAGACAACCCGGCAAAGGCGGGATGGGCAGGCAGCTGCGAAGGGGCGGAATCGTCCATGGAACTCATGATGAGCCTTAGCTGGCCTTCTGGCTCGCATCGGCGGATACGCGTTTCTCCAACAGGGGCCGCAGGTCCACGAGACGTCGTTCAACCTGCTCAGAGATCCACTGCTCGAACAGCTCTTCAGCCATGCGGGCGGCGGTGGCCTCGTCGAAGGTGGCGGAAGTGAGGCTTTCGAGCCGCACCACCAGCCACCAGGATTCGATTTGGAAGGGCTCGAGCACTACGCCAGGTGGAGCGGTGCGCAGTCGATCTACCAAGGCAGGGTGGGCTTGGGTGAGGGGCACCGGGCCCACAATGCCGCGGGTTGCCTGCTCAGGTCCTTCGGCATAGCGGGCGGCTAAATCGGCAAAATTGGCATCGCCATCATCAATGCGCAAATAGAGCTCGCGGGCGAGACCACCATCGCGGAGGCGCAGCAGGCTGTAGACGACACGATCGAGTTGATTCTTGCGCTGCAGAAAGCGAGCTTCCGCCTTGGCGGAAAAGTCGCCCTGACAGAGGAGCTGCAGCTGCAGGGGCTGTCGCATCTGGGCCTCGAGGGCAGCAGGGCTGAGCATGTGGGCTACTGCCCAGGCCTTGAGGGCCTCGGCGTCGCGGATTTGGTGCTGACGACAAAAAGCCTGCCTGGCCGCATCTATTTGCTCATCGCTTAGTGCAACATCGCT
>NZ_JAGQCO010000023.1:0-40683 GCF_024346235.1 Cyanobium sp. BA5m-21 | reverse complement strand
TTCAGGCCGCGGTTGGGGCGGATGCGGCTCTTGAGGCCGGCGGCCCCGTGAAAGCCGCTTAGGAGTTGTTCCGGCTGCAGGTCGTGAGGGCTCTGCTGGTTGGGGAGTTTTCAGCTGCGGATGGCCAGGCCCTTGTTCCGGCGGGATGCGCTTGCAGCTGCGAGTGCAAGCAGTATTGATCCGCGCCCCGCGCTGTGTTCCCGTTGATCAGTACAGGTGTATTATGAGCTGAGCGGCGAGTGTTCGGCGTGGGTAGGGCTTTCTTGTTCGACATCCAGGGTTGGATCACCCTTCTCCTGGGCGGCCTGCTGGCGCTGATCACTCTTTTCTCGTCGTACAGCCATGTCCACATCCCCTTCATCGGCGCCGTCGCCCTCAATCAGCAAAGGCTGTTTCGATAAATCTGCCTACTACTCCTCATTGTCCTGGTTCCGCCGCTGCTTGGCGTAGCCGCAGGCTTCTGCGAAGCAGTTGCTCAATTGGCGACCCGTTGTCGACTACGAGCTGAGAGAGATAGAGTTCAATTGCAGAGAGATCGCGCACGAGCAGCGGATGAGGCAGCTCGAGAACGAGGACGCGCAGCTGAGGAAAGACGACGAGCAGAGGAAGATCGCACACGAGCAGAGGAAGATCGAGCACGAGCAGCGAATGAAGCAGCTGAAGAGCGAGAACGAGCGGCTCGCCGAGCTCAACGCCAAGCTCAGTGCAATCTTGTTCAGCTCCGACACCAGCTCGACCCCTCCGAACGCAACGCCAGGCGAGTCCGAGATGTGATCTCGCTGCTGGAGGAGTACGGTGACTGCCAGGAAAGATGACGTCTCTGCTGCTGATCAGGCAGCCATGGCAAATGTAGCTGGTTGATGTTCGATTTCCGGGGGTGGTGGATTGATCCAGACCACTTCCGGTTGACGCCAGCAACGTGTAGATCGTGACCAGCGACGTGGATTCCGCTGGCGTGCCTGTTCATAGACATCGGCACGATGCCGGCAGATCTCCACGGCTTGGCCACTGTGTCGCTGGTGTGGCGTAACGAACTTGATGCCGCTGTGGCGGTGCCGGTGGTTGTACCAGTCCACAAATGACGCCACCCACAAGCATGCCTCTTCCACGCTGGCGAATGGCCGACTTGGGTAATCGGGCCGGTATTTTGCTGTGCGGAACAGCGATTCGGAGTATGGGTTGTCGTTGCTAACCCTTGGTCTGGAGAAGGACCGCAGCACTCCCAGCTCTTCCAGCCGGCTTTCCAGCGTGGCGGCACGCATTGCGCTGCCGTTATCGGCGTGCAGGATCAGCGGCTGCTGGCGGCTTTTGCTGATCCGCTCGCGCAGGCAAGCCCTGCTCACTAGATCCGCTGCAATGGCTGAATCCTCGCGCTCGGCGACATCCCAGGCCACCACCTTGCGGCTCCAGACATCGATCACTAAATAGAGGTAGAGCCACACGCCTCGGACGGTGGTGGGCAGATAGGTGATGTCCCAGCTCCACACCTGATTTGGCCCATCGGCCCGCAGCCGTGGCACAGGGCGCGGCTCCTGTGGTGGTCGGGCGCGACCGCGGCGATTCGCCTGGCCATGGGCGTGGAGAACCCGGTAGAAGCTGCGCTCTGAGCCAATGAACAGGCCCCGGTCCGCAAGGATCGGCACGATCTGACCGGGGGGCAGCGCAGCGAATTCCGGCTCGTTGCAGGTGAGCAGGATGCGCTGGCGTTCCTCCTCGCTGAGGCGGTGGGGCACATGGCGGCTGCTGCCCTTGCGGCGATCTACACCGTCCCCAGCACCGGCAAACTGGCGCCGCCATCGCTGCAGCGTGGTGAGGCAAATGCCCAACAGCAGGGCCAGTTGTCTGGCACGAGCACCAGCGGCAATCCCCTCATCGATGATCTGCAGAGCCTTCTGGCGGTCTTCGGGCGAGGTCAGTCGTCCGCGTCCTCTCCCCAGAAGGCCTGGATCTTTTTTGCTGCCAACAGCAGTGCCGCTGCTTCTGCCAGTGCCTTCTCCTTACGGCGCAGCTCTTGTTTGAGCTGTTTGATTTCACGCTGGTCCTGCTGATGGCGGCGGTCTAGATCCTTCTGCTCTGTCAAGGTGAGCACTGGCTTTTCATTGGCATCCTGGGATGCTTGGCGCCAGCGCTCCACCTGCTCGGGAAACAAGCCCCGCTCACGGCAGTAGGCACTCAGCTCGGTGGCATTCAGCCCAGCGGTTTCCAACACCACCGTGAACTTGTCGGTGGCACCCCAGCCCTCAGGATCCTTCTCGGATGCAGGCACCACCTCTCCTTGCAGACGCCAGGTCTTCCTCCAGTTGTAGAGGCTGGCCACGTGAATGCCCAGCTCTGCTGAGATCTGAGCCACGCTCTGGCGGTTCGGCGGAGTCATACGCCTCCTCACATCAGCCTTAAAGGCCTCGCTGTAACGACGCATTGCTCTGCTCCATCAAGCCCCCTGGTGAAAAAAGTGGTCGAGATGGAGAGGCGTCAACTTTCCTGGCAGAGGGGGAGTACGGGGGAATGGCTTGAAGTCCCCATGCCTGCCGCGGCGCTCAGGTCAACTCCTCTATTGGTGCCGCACGAAAGTCGCGATAGACTGAATGCTGCCGCCCTCGCTCGCCATGGCTTCCGCGCTCCATCCGCCCGCCATCAAGCTCGTCGGCAGCAATGGCCAGATCTCGCTGGGCAAGCAGTACGCCGGCCGCCATGTTCTTGTGGAAGAGCCTGAGCCGGGTGTCTGGATCGTTCGCACCGCCACAGTGATTCCAGACAATGAGCGCTGGTTACACGAACCCGCTGCCGCAGCAGCCCTGCAGGCTGCGATGGTCTGGTCCGCCAGTCACCCACCAGCGGATGCCGATCTGGATGAAACCCTGATGCGCCTTGGCTGTGATTAAGCATGAAGGCTGCATCAGGCTGGATCTGAACAACCCGGTGTTTCAGGAGCAGTTGCTCACGCTGCAGAAGGCTGAGCGCCATGCGGCACTCGACACCCTCAACAAGATCCGCCAGCTCACCTGGAACCAGCTCTATCGCGACCCAGGGATCAAGTGGGAGAAGATCACAAGCATTAAGCCACCTGCTGGAATCGATGCCGTGTATTCGTTGCGGATCAGCAAATCACGCAGGGCAACAGCTCATCGTGAGGGTCAGTACATGCGGCTACTCACCATTGCCCCGGATCACGACGCGACCTACGGGAGGAAATGATTCATAAGTTTCAGGCTGCAGCAAACTGCACCCCAGTTCGACTCCTAATATCCCCGCCGGTGAAGGAAGCATGGATGCCAGAGCAGGCACCTCAGCCTCTAGCGGGCGACTAGGACGCAGGCGCCTGGCTGGTTCCCAAGGTTGTTGCCCGCAAACTGGCCGATTGTGGGGTGTAGGGGGTTTAGGCCTGCGGCCTGGTGAAAGCGGCTCAGGTGTTGTTCCGGCTGCAGGTGGCCCAGGTTTTGGTTCCGGCAGGATGCGCTGGTGGCTGCGAAAGCGCCCTCCCCTCCTTGTTGACCAGTACAGGCGTATCATGGACTGAGCGGCGATTGCTCGGTGTGGGTAGGGTTTTTCTGTTCGACATCCAGGGTTGGATCACCCTGATCCTGGGCGGCCTGCTGGCGCTGATTACTCTTTTCTCGTCTTACAGCCATGTCCACATCCTCAGCGAGATCGCAGCCCTAGGGCTGCTTTCAGGAGGCTGGTCTGGCCCCTGCTGAGCGGTTGCCGGTGGCTCGTGAACTGGGTGAGACCAGCTTGATGTTCCTTGTGCATTCCACCATCACACCTGAGCCGATGGCCGGCTACGCCTCGCACATCTGCCTCGGTGCCCGCCTCGCCGGCGCGGGTGTTGAACCCTCAGCGGCATTAATGTGGCATGAAGGAGGTTTCGGTATGACACCAGCAACGATTGACCTCAATGGTCTCGACAGCGACATTCGCGCCAATGTGCTGCGACAGCTAACTGCTTCTGGACTGTCCGAACAGCTCTTCGTGAACCAGGTTTATCACGCTTTGGCAGGGGGCCAATTCAGCCTTCTCGATCTTCTGGGCCCAAATGCTGGCACCCTTGAAGCCATGCAAGAGCTGGCCGAGGGGCGAGGAGTGACCGCAGAGAACATTGAACAGTTGTTCGCCGACCTGCATGCGGACGATTGAACGCTCAACACAGTTCAAAAAAGACTATAAAAAGTATTTCAAAAGTGTCTACGGCTCGGAGCTGGATGCCCGCCTCAAAGAGGTGATCGGGCATCTTCTGGCCGAACAGCCTCTCCCAATCTGGTTTCGCGACCATCAGCTCAGAGCCAACTGGAAGGGATATCGCGACTGTCACGTCTTCCCGGATTTGGTGCTTATTTATCAGCTCCAGGGCGGTGAGGTGCTTCGGCTTGTTCGTCTGGGATCGCACAGCGAGCTGTCGCTTTGAGTCCTGGCCAAGAGGCATTGGCGATGAGCCTCCCGTTCGTTCTCATCTTCCGGCTCACCGCACGTCTTCACCGGCCCTTTCTCTCATCGTTCCCTTGCCCCAGTTCGATGCCGAGCCGCAGCCACGGTGAATCTGTTGGCAGTTTCGACGATGTGGCCGCCTGGAGCTTCTGCCAAGACAAAACCCTCAGCACCGCTGGTGAAGGCGGCATGGTGACCACCTCCCGCGCAGATCTGTGGGATGCCATGTGGGCCTTTAAGGAACACGGCAAAACCCAGGGGGCCGTGTTCGGCCGCGAGCATCCACCTGGCTTTCGCTGGCTCCATGAGCGCTACCGCTTCGCGGGCCTGCGGCTACAGCTCCAACTTCCGCCTCACCGAACTCCAGAGCGCCATCGGCCGCATCCAGCTTCAACCCCTGCCCGACAAGTTCTATGTCTTCGTGGAGCCTGATGCCCTTGCCCAAGGCTGGAGCCGCGATCGCATCTTTTTTGAGATCACAGGAGCTGGTTATCCCGCCCTTTCCGGCAGTTGCAGCGAGATCTATCTGGAAAAGTGTTTCCAGGATGCAGGTCTTGCTCCCGCCGAGCGCCTACCTGTAGCCCGCTTGCTTGGTCAAACCAGCTTGATGTTTTTGGTGCATCCCAACATCACCCCTGAGCAGATGGCCAGCTACGCGGATGTGGTGCGAGCTGTGGTGAAGCGAGCTTGCCGCTAGTGCTATTAGGCCAGAAGCGCCCCCAGGTGCTTGTTGCCCTTTTGCTTGGAACTTCGGCTGCAGGGCTCTGGCTGGCCTGGCCCTGGAAGCGATCTGGTGGCTGCGAGGGCGCCCCCCCGTTGAGAAGTACAGGTGTATTATGAGCTGAGCGGCGAGAGCTCGGCGTGGGTAGGGTTTTTTTGTTCGACATCCAGGGTTGGATCACCCTGGCCCTAGGCGGCCTGCTGGCGCTGATCACTCTTTTCTCGTCTTACAGCCATGTCCACATCCCCTTCATCGGCGCCGTCGCCCTCAATCAGCAGATCGGAGTTCTACTCCTCATTGTCCTGGTTCCGCCGCTGCTTGGCGTAGCCGCAGGCTTCTGCGAAGCAGTTGCTGAACTGGCGACCCGTTGTCGACTACGAGCTGAGAGAGATCGAGTTCAACTCCAAAATCGATGCTCTCTTGTTCAGCTCCGACACCAGCTCGACCCCTCCGAACGCAACGCCAGGCGAGTCCGAGATGTGATCTCGCTGTTGGAGGAGTACGGGGGAATGGCTTGAGCCCCCTGGCCCTACCGGGGTAATCCCAGGCGCCTGGCGCGGCCCCTTGACCGATTGGTGCTACTCAGTCACACTTGAGACGACGTGTAGAGGGTGCTCCAGTGGTCATCAAGAGTTCAGTTTCTCTTCGCGAAGATCAGCATGCCTTTGCCAAAGCGTTGGTGGGCGCTGGTCGCTTCCCATCCGTGAGTGCTGTGCTGCAGCAAGGCCTTGACCTGCTGCAGCAGCAGGAGGCTGATGCCCAAGCCGATCGAGCCGCCTTGCAGGTCTTGCTGAAGCAGCGCGCCAATGGGTCCTTCATCTCTGCCGATCAACTGCGGGCCAGGTTGGCGGCGCAGCCCCGATGAGCGAGGCTCCGTGGACGGTGGTCTTCGCCGCAGAAGCGATTAACGATTTGGTGCTGATCACCGAGTACCTCACACAGGCCTATTGCGGCTTTGGAGAACCACTGGCTGAGGCAAACCGGCATGCACAGGTGCGCATCGAGGCGATCATCACTGCCGCCGAACGGTTGGCCCCAGCTCCCCTTTGTGGAGAATCACACGACGATCTCCTGCCTGGCCTTCGTCACCTGGCCCTCGATCGCGCTGTGTATTGGTTTCGCCCACGCGCTGAGCAGCGGGTAATCCAGGTGCTGGCCGTGTTCTTTGGTGGCCAAGACCACCAGCGCCACATGTTGGTGCGCCTGTTGCAAAACAGCTCCCAGGTTTGATGGCGATCCATGGTTCTCGCCTCCGGCAAGGTGAGCATTTGTCGTTGCGCTCTTTGCCCTGAAAACGCTCTTGGCTGGTAGAGCTGTTGTTCCTCGGCTGCTCAGTGCCGCCCCAAGCAATCCCTATGCCCCAAACCCTCCTAACTCCGAGATCCCCCCCATGGCCATGGCCGAGTTGCTGATGGCTATGCCCAAGCAGTGAACCCAATCCGGCGGACAGCCTCCCTCCCCGTTCCCCCCCCAAGAGCACTAGATCCTGAATGCCTGGCCTGATGCGAAGACCCGCCCTGCGTCGCGCCCTGATGGAGCTCCCTCCCCTGGGCCGCCGCCTGCTGCTGGGCATGATCGATGTGCTGCTGATCCCCCTGGCGATCTGGCTGAGCTTCTGGCTGCGCACGGCCCACCCCTTTAGCGAGCATCTAGGAGCCAGCCTCTGGCTGTTCCCAGTGGTGTGGACTGTCGGGCTCAGCGTCTATGCCTTCACCGGCCAATACCGTGGCCTCACCCGGTATGTGAGCAGTACAGCGTTCTACGCGTTAGCCACCCGCAATGCCGCCGTGGTGGTGCTGGTGTATCTACTCGGAACCCTGCTGCCGGTGCAGATGCCACCCCGTAGTAGCTGGCCCCTGCTCTGGCTCCTACTCACTGGCCTCACCGGCGGCACGCGCTTTGTACTGCGCGACTTGCTACTCCGCGCCAACCACACCCCAAGCAACAATCGGCCTCAGGTGATGATCTATGGCGCCGGTGCCGCCGCTGCCCAGCTAGCAGCTGCTCTGCGTCTCGCCCGCAGCCACACCGTGGCGGCTTTTATCGACGATGATCCTGGGCTCTGGCGCCGCGAGCTCGATGGCATCGCCATCCGTGCCCCCCAGATGCTGCCCGAGCTGGTCAACAGTCACCAGGTGAGCCAGGTGTTGCTGGCCATCCCCTCCCTCAGCCGCAGCAAACGCCGCCGCATCGTCCAAGACATTCAGCAGCTGGGGGTGTCGGTGCTGCAGGTGCCTTCCTTGGAGGAGATCACCAGCGGCCAAGCCCGCATCAATACGCTGCGCCCCGTCGCCATCGAGGAGCTGCTAGGCCGCGATGCGGTGCCGCCCGATCCCAACTTGCTCGGCCCAGGCGTGCGTGGATCAGTGGTAGCCGTTACCGGCGCCGGTGGTTCGATCGGCTCCGAACTCTGCCGCCAGATCCTGCGGCTTGGCCCCAAGGCCCTGGTGTTGCTGGAGCGCAGTGAACCTGCCCTCTACGCCATTCACCAGGAGCTAAAGCAGCAATTGCCCGAGGGCCTCGATTTGGTGCCCGTGCTTGGTAACGCCGCCGATGCCGCCCTCATGCAGCGGTGTTTCGCCGAACAGGCCGTGGATGTGGTGTTCCATGCCGCCGCCTACAAGCACGTGCCCCTGGTGGAAGCCAACCCCTTGGCCGGCCTCACCAACAACGTGCAGGGCACCCGCGTGATTGGCCAGGCCGCCTTGGATCAGGGCCTGCGCCAGATGGTGCTGATCTCTACCGATAAAGCCGTGCGCCCCACCAACGTGATGGGCGCCAGCAAGCGGGAGGCCGAGCTAGTGGTGCAGGGCTTGGCGGAGCAGGCCGATCGTCAAGGTGCGTCCACGCGCTTCGCGATGGTGCGCTTTGGCAACGTGCTGGGGTCATCCGGCTCGGTGGTGCCCCTCTTTCGCAAGCAGATTGCCGCCGGTGGACCAATCACCCTCACCCACCCAGAGATCATCCGCTTCTTCATGACCATCCCCGAGGCGGCTCAGTTGGTGCTCCAAGCCGCAGCGCTGGCTGAGGGAGGGGATTTGTTTCTGCTCGACATGGGCGAGCCGGTGCGCATCCTCGACCTGGCTCGCCAGATGGTGCGCCTCAGCGGCCTGCGCGTGCGCGATGCCCACACCCCCGATGGCGACATCGAGATTAGCTGCACCGGTCTACGCCCCGGTGAAAAGCTCTACGAAGAGCTGCTGATCGAAGCGAGCTCCGAAGCCACCCCCCACCCGCTCATCTACCGCGCCCGCGAAGCCTCCCTGCCTCCCGAGCAACTCTGGCCCCAATTGGATGCTCTTGAAGCAGCCATCCGCTGCCAAGACGCCTCTGCCGCCCTCGACTTGCTGGCCCAGCTGGTGCCCGAGTGGCAGCGGGGTGAGGTTGGGGGCCAGTCCCAGGCGGCCCATCCGACGGACGGGGCTCACTGCTGAAGGGTGGCGTTGAGGGGTGAGCAAGCCGAGGCAGTTTTTGTTGCCTAAGTTATGCGTTTATGTTCATAAAGTAGATGTGGTCTGTGTTCTGTGTGTGGCGCTCGTGAGGCCATGCGAAGCACCATCACCACTCGGGGTAAACCGTTATTCCTGCAGTTCGTCAAGGACGACCAACGGATAACTCACGTCAGCAAGCAGAGGCACAGGCCGGAAGGGAACGCTGTCGGTTCGATTGAGCTTCTTTCGCTCCATCCCAGAAAAGCGAGCTGACTGGGCTTTGATGCTGCAGGCGTGGACCGTAGGCGATGGCAGAATGAGATCAGTTGGTGCGAGGTAAAATGCCATCACTCAGTTTGCGAGGGTTGTCGGATCAGACCTATGAGGGCCTGCGGCAGCTCGCCACCAGCAACCACCGCAGCATGCAGGAGCAGGTGCGGCTCCTAATTGAACGGGAGGTGCGCTACGCCCAGGTGGGTGGGGTTGAGCGGGCCCGGCGATGGCGTTCGCTGCTGGCTGGGCGCCATTTCCCTGATCTAGCTGCCGACATTCAGGCCGACCGCAGCCGCTGAAGCGATGACCGCATCAGCACTGACCGCATCAGCACAGACCCAACCCCATTCTTTTGTACTTGATACCTCTGCCCTGCTGAGGCTTTATCTGGCCGATGGTCCATTGCCCCCCTCCTTGGAGCTCGCTATGCAACGGGGGTGCAGTGGCGATGCCTTGCTGCTGATTCCCGATCTATGCCTTCTTGAGTGCGCTTCTGTGTTGTTGAAACAGGTGCAGCGCCAGCTGCTCAGCTTGGATGAATGCCGTGCTCTCCTTGCAGATCTGCTGCAGCTGCCGCTTCGGGCTACTAGCGCCAGTGAACTGGCTATAGCAGCGCTAGAGCAGGCTATGGCTCTCTCGCTAAGTGTGTATGACACTAGTTTCCTTGCTCTCGCGCTCAAACATGACGCACTTTTAATCACAGCAGACAAACAATTAGCCAAGGCAGCTGCTTCCCTTGGTTGTCTCGCGGATGCTGAGCGGTGAGCCATCCGCTGAGCCTGTATGCGGCCAACCAGCACGCGTCGCTTGCCTGAACGCGTGATTCGCAACGCCTAGTTCCACCCTCTGATTTGCAGCTGTGCGGCAATCTGTACAACTTGTACAGATTCAAGATGTACAAAATCAAAGAGGCACCCAAATTTTCATGGCGGCTGGCTTCCCCCTGAGAAATACACGCTCACTAACTACCGATCATCACCAGGCGCTACTTGTCCCTGCTCCAGCGCCCCCTGCCCGCCGAAAAGCAGAACAACATCTTGGCGCCTTAGCCAGCGTCAAACACCCGCTTGCCATCGGCCCGTTTCTGGTTGAGGCGCCGAGCTTCCCTGCGCGTGAATTCACTCACCGTTGGGTTGGCCACCACCGGATCCACGTGGGCCACCTGCTCCCACAGCTCCCGTGGCGCCCAGCGCACCGTGTGCTCCACCCGGTCGTGCTTGGTTATGTGGCACCAGCGGTTGCCACCACAAATTGGGCAGAACAGCTCTTCAAGCCACTCGTTGCTGAGCACCAGCACCGGATAGGCCTGGATCACCAGCTTGGCTCTCTTATCCGCCATGCCTCGGGCCTTTAGCTGCTCGCTGGTGAGCAGGTGCAGGAAGTACTTCCTGCCATTGCCCTCGATGCGTTGCTCCGGGTGGGCAGGGCAGCAAAGCTGCCGCCGTTGTGGCCGCCGCGAACTGCGAGTGGATCTTTCGACCATGGAGGAGCCAAAGCCCACTGAACTTAACGGAGCTCTACCGCGGCAAGTTGCTGCGGATCGCACCGACTCCAGGCGTTGTGATCCGCAGTTGTGCTCCCAACTCCTAGGGCCAGCAGGGCTTTTTCGGCTTGCTGCTGGCGGGCCGCGCTGCGTTGCCGCTTGGCCTCCTGCTCGCCCTGCCAGTAGCGGCGCTCGGCCCGATCGCTGCTGCGCCAGGCGGCCAGGGCTTGCTCATAGCGCTCCTGCTCCAGCTCCTGGTCTTCGCGGGTGAAGCGTGCCATCAGCTCCGGATCTGGTGCCGCGGGCCTCCGTAGGGGGGAGTAGGCCTGTTGCTTGAGATTGACTAGCTCGCTGCTGCTGCGCCGCAGCTCCTGCAATTGACGCTGCACCGCTGGCTGCTGGCCGCGGCAGCGGCTCATCAGGGAACTCAGCTGCCGTTGGGCTGCAGCGGCCTCCTCGCGCTTTTGCCGCTCCGCGCCATTGCAGCCCAGCAGCGTTAGCGCCAGCAAGGTGGCGACAAAAAGGCTTGCTGAGGTGCGCCGTTGCTGCATCGGTGCCCTTAGGCAGCCCTACGGTCTAATTCGCCAGCGGGCGGCAGAAACTGCCACAGGCGCCTGTAGGCCTCCAACTCCAGAAAACCCCAGCCCACTAGCTCGGGGTTGCTGCTCTGGACCGCCTGATAGAGCTCCTGCCGGCTACCCGGCAGGGCCTTCAAGCGATGGATGGAGTGGGCCTCCGTCCGCTGCATGGGTGCTCAAAAACTTCCTCCAACCAACCGGATCTCCCTATCCCTGTCAAGCCACCCCGGCCTGCGGCAGCTATTGGGCTAATGCCCCAGCAGCCGGGCGGCTCTCAGTAGCTCCGCTTCCGTGGCGGCGTACACCGCTTCTGCTTCCGCGGCGCTGCGGCCGATGCAGGTCATGCCGAGCTTGCCGTATTGAGACAGGCAGCCCAGCAGGTGAAACACGGTGCCGCGCAGCTGGGCCTGGTCGAAGTGCAGGCCCGCCTCAGCCACGATGTCGATCAGATCCACCGGCAGTAGCCCGCGCAGGTGCGGCGCCGTGAGGTTGTCCGTTGCCTTGTAGTGCAGGGAAGGGCCGCTGGGGGCGTGATACAGCCCGCTGGCTGGATCGAGGCTGCCGCTGGTGATGGCGCTTAGCGCCATGTAGGGGTGGGTGGTGCCCCCCTGGCGCAGGTTCACCTCGATCGCCTGCAGATCCCAGCGATCGCCAAAGCGCCGGGCGATGAAATCCACCGCGTAGCGCTCCAGCGCCCCCTCTGCCGCTAGCGCCTCGCCCACCGCCTGGCCGTGGCGCATCAGCTCGGCCCGGTAGGGCTCGGCCGCCGGGAAGCTGCAGCCCAGGTAGGTCTGGCCGCTGGTGCCGCCCAGCACCTGCTCATGGCTAGAGAGCACCTCCACCTGGCCCGCTTGCCCCACCGATCCGGCTGGGCCGGGATAAATCGTGCCCTGAACGCTTGGTGAGCTGAGCTCCTCCCCGCCCTCCAGCCAAGCCTCCACCAGCGCCCCCTGCACCGCCAGCTGCTCCTTCCAGCTGGCTGCAGGCATCGGCAGCACTTCCAGGGCCTGCCGCAACCGCCGCCGCCGCTCAGCGCCGCTTAGCCCGGCCAGCTGCAGAGGTTCGAGCGGCAAAGGCGCATTGCCCTCGCCGCTGAAGCCCTCATTGAGCTTCACCACGCACTGGCGCAGCTCGGGGTGGGCTTCCCACAGCTCGGCGGTGGCTTCGCACAGGTCGTCGAGGTTGTGGGTGAGGGCCGAGCCGGGGGGGTGGGGCACGCCGCAGCGGGCGAACAGCTCGCGGCTGCCGGCCTTGCTGCCCCAGTAGCCCAGGGCTGGATCGGTGCCCAGCAGCGGTACCTGCAGCCGCTCCGAGAGCTGGCGTTCCAGGTCGCTCACCACAAAGCAGTTGATGAAGCTGCGCCCCGGCCGCAGCAGCTCGGCGATGCGCCCCAGCAGGGCCGGCCGCTCCAGCAGCTTGGCGGTGAGGGGCCGGTTGGAGGCGTCGTCGGTGTCGACCAGGTGCAGCCGCCGCCGCGCGTGGGAGGTGGGCACCCCCGGCAGCAGCTCCAGCACCGCATCCACCACCAGCTCCCCCAGCGGTTTGCTGGTGGCGTACACCATGCGCACCCCCGGATCCCGCAGCCGGATCAGCGAAAACAGCTGGCGCTCCTCGTAGTGGTGGGCGCCGGTCACCAGGTCGATCTGGTCCTGGTCCATCGACAGCGACGGCACCATCAGCACGTCCACATCCGGCCCCTGGGCTGCGGTGCTCTGGCCCCAATGCGGCTGCAGTTGGGCCTGGAGCTCGCGGAAGCTGAGCAATGTCATGGGAGTGGGGGCAGGATCGAGTGCCAGCTCCCATGCTGACGGCACGCTCGCCCAATCCCCATGGCAGTTCCTTTGGTTAGTCCTGCTGTGCGCGCCCTTGGATACCTGGCGGCGTTGCTCACCACCTTGAGCTTCTTCCCCCAGGCCCTCAAGACCCTGCGCAGTGGCGACACCAGCGCCATCTCCCTGCGCATGTACGGCCTTTTTACCGCCGGCATTGCCCTGTGGGCCATCTACGGGTTTTACACAGGCGATGGCCCCTTGATCGTGGCCAACCTGGTCACCCTGGTGCCCGCGGGGATCGTGCTGGAGCGCAAGCTGCAGTCCCTGCGCGCCCCGCGCCGATGAGGGACCGGATTCTCCCTGCCCTGGACTCGCTGCTGCACGGCCTGATCAGTCTTGGCCTCGGTGCGCTGCTGGCCGCCTTCATCCTGGTGGGTGCCAGCCAGCAGGGGGGGCAGGGCAACTCCCAGCTCGCTGCCGACAGCCTGCGCATGCTCTGGTCGCCGGCGATATTCGCCGGGGTGGGTGTCCTGCTAATTGCCAATGGGCTGCTGCGCTGCCTGTGGCTGCTGCTGAGGAGGCCGGTTTCGCCGCCTGCAGCGGCTCCGGAACGCCCAGCCGATGCCTACGAGCGGGCCTGCGCCGAACTTGGAGTCGAGCCAGGCAGCGACTGGGCCGTGGTGCGCTCAGCCTGGCGCCGCAACCTGCCCAAGTGGCATCCAGATCAGGGCGGCGCGGTAGACGTTTGGCGGCGCAAACTGGCGGCCTACACCCTGCTCGAGGCCTGGAAGGAATTTGAGGAGCCGCCCTAGGCGCTATAGCCCTTTCTGGCTGGGATCGGGTAGGCGATCCGCCGGTGGCGCATCCGCCGCCACACCCGCACGAAAGCCCGGATCAGTAGTTCCAGTTCGGCCCGACTGATGCCACTTTCTGCTAGCTGGTTGTCATCCTGGCGCGCTTCGATGATGCGTCGCACCATCTGGCGAGCCTCGCTTTCGCTAGTGCCGGGCGGCAGGGAGCGCAGGGCTGCTTCGCAGCCATCGGCCAGCATCAAGATCGCAGTCTCCCGGCTGCGGGGCGTGGGCCCCTGATAGCGGAAGCGCTCCTCGGCAACGCCCGGATCCCGTTCGCGGGCATGGTGCAGGAAGTAGCCCATCTTCAAGGTGCCCTGGTGCTCTGGGATGAAGTCGGCCAGGGGGCGCGGCAGCCGGTAGCGGCGGGCCAGCTTCAACCCCTCATCCACATGGGCCTGCAGGATGGCGGCGCTGGCGAAGGGGTCGTCAAGGCTGTCGTGGGGATTGGCGCCCTCACCCTGGTTCTCGATAAACCATTGGGGGCCGTGCAGCTTGCCCACGTCGTGATAAAGCGCCCCGGTGCGCACTAGGTCGATGTCGGCCTGGATGGCCCGCGCCCCCTCCTCAGCTAGGCCCGCGATCATCAAGGTGTGCTCGAAGGTGCCGGGTGCTTCCACCGAGAGCCGCCGCAGCAGGGGCCTTTGCAGGTCGGCCAGCTCCATCAACCGCGCCCGCGTCACCAGGCCAAAGAAGGTTTCCACCAGCGGCGCCAGCAGCAGGCCCGCCATCAGCAGCCCCCCCAGCAGCAGGGCTTCGCTCACGAGGTCCACCCGGGCCACCGCTCCCGGACCCTGCAGCCCCCATTGCAGTAGGAGCCACTGCAGCAGCAGCCCCGTGCCGGGCAGCAGCACCGCCAGTTGCAGTAGTTCGGCCCGGCTGCGCTGTCGTCCGGCCGCCAGGGCCGCCACGCTGCCCACCGCTGCCGCCACCAGCAGCCTCCCTCCCATCAGGGCCGTGATCGGCATCGGCCACAGGAAGCTGGCTGCCGCCAGCCAGGCCAAGCCGCAGGGGGTGCCCAGGCCTTGGGCCAGCAGCAGCGCCGGGGGCACCAGCAGCACCAGCGGACTAGCCAGCGGCCCCAGCCACAGCGCAAAACCCTGCACCACCAGCAGGGCCCCCAGGGCCAGCAGCGCTTGCCGCGGCTCCAGGCAGGCCCGCCAGCGGCGCAGCACCAGCACCAGCACCCCAGCTATGGCCAGCGCCTCTAGGAAGTGACCAAGCCAGGCCAGGGGCCGCGGCCGCCGGTTCACCAGGCCGAAGTAATCGAGTACGTCAAAGGCCTGGGGGCTGATCGTGTCGCCCTGACGGGTAATCAGATCTCCCTGCTGCACCTTGATCGTGGGGATCCCCTGCTGGGTGATCAACGCCTCGATGCGTCGCTGGCTCAGGCCTGGATCACTGCGCAGGTTGGAGTGGCCCTGCAGGGAGCTAGCCAAAAGCCGTGCCCCCAGCCCCCGCGGTAGCGGTGCCAAGGGCTCGAGCTGCAGGGTGGCCGCCTGCAGCAGCTGGCCTTCTGCCACCCCAGCGGCCAGCCCCTGGCTGAGCATGCGCAGCTGGGCTTGGCGCACCTCCCGGCCCCAGGCCGTGAGCTGGGTGACCCCTTCCTCCCGTAGCCAATTGCGCTCCTCGGTGGTGATTGCCACCGGTTCGATGCGCTGCTGGTCTGATTTGGCCTGCTGCTCCACCGCCTGCAGATCCTGCTCCAATTTCTGACGCAGCTGCCCGTTGGCCTGCTCATCCACAACCTGCACCGTGCTGCGAGGCACCAACTCCTGGCGCCGCTCCTCCAGGGCGTTGCTATCCACCACCATTGCCGCCTGCGGAGCTTTAGCCGTGAAGGGCGCCTCCATGCCGGGTCGCAGGTTTGGCTCCACCAACCAGGGCCAGCTCGATACCAGGGCCACCAGGGCGCACACCAGCAGCACCGACGCTGTATCGCGATTGCGCCAAACCCCCGGCGAATGCCGCGGGCGCTCCAGCCGCAATAGCTGCCGCCACAGGGTTCGCAGCCGCCTTAACACCATTCCAAAACGCTAGCGGGCCCTAAGCCGGGCGGGACTGCAAGCTGGGGAGGCGTGCTTGCTTTCTGCACCATGGCCACCCGTATGGACGGTCGCCAGCTGGCCGGTGAGATCGAACTCCGGTTGCAGGCGACGATCGCTGAGCGACTGGCAGCCGTGGGGCGCCCGCCTGGTTTGGCGGTGTTGCGGGTGGGCGACGACCCGGCCAGCGGCGTCTATGTAGCTAATAAGGAAAAGGCCTGCGCCCGGGTGGGCATCACCAGCCTCGGCGCCCACCTCGATGCTGGTTCCAGTGCGGCCGAAGTGCTGGCCGCGGTGCAGCAGCTCAACGCCGATACCGCCTGCGACGGCATCCTGCTGCAGCTGCCCCTGCCTGCCGGCCTCGATGAGGGCCCGCTGTTGCT
This sequence comes from Cyanobium sp. BA5m-21, assembly GCF_024346235.1. Taxonomy (NCBI): domain Bacteria; kingdom Bacillati; phylum Cyanobacteriota; class Cyanophyceae; order Synechococcales; family Prochlorococcaceae; genus Cyanobium; species Cyanobium sp. BA5m-21. The sequence goes on along the minus strand of NZ_JAGQCO010000023.1, from coordinate 24,724 downwards.
GGCGATCGACCCAGAGAAGGATGCCGACGGCCTGCATACCCTCAACCTGGGCCGCCTGCTCAAGGGTGAGCTGGGGCCGCGTAGCTGCACCCCTGCTGGTGTGATGGCGCTGCTGGCCCGCCACGGCGTGGCCCTTTCCGGCCAGCGGGCTGTCGTGGTGGGCCGCAGCATCCTGGTGGGCCAGCCGATGGCGCTGATGCTTCAAGCAGCCGATGCCACCGTGAGCGTGGCCCACTCCCGCACCACTGATCTTGCTGCCCTCACCCGCCAGGCCGACGTGCTGGTGGTGGCCGCCGGCCGGCCCCGCATGATCGGCGCTGAGCATGTGAAACCCGGCGCCGTGGTGATTGATGTGGGCATCCACCGCACCGAGAGGGGCCTCTGCGGTGATGTGCGTTTTGAGGAGGTGGAGCCCCTAGCCAGCGCCATCAGCCCCGTGCCCGGTGGCGTCGGCCCGATGACCGTCACCATGCTGCTGGTAAACACCGTGGTGGCCTGGTGCCGCCGGGCCGGCGTCGAGCACGGCCTGGGCGATCTGGTGCCCTGAGCGGGGAGTGGATGGTCCCTGGGCTGATGAGGGTCGAGGGGCTGGTGAGGGTCGAGGGTGTGGTGTGTTCTGCTGCTGTCCTTGATCCTGTACAGCTGTACAGAATCAAGGACACTGTGCCCAAAACCAAGGACACTGGGCTCAGCGAAGCCAGCGCTCTCGGCCGCAACGTTGCGCGCTCTTGAGCCCCCTGCGCCACCCCGCCTGAGAGAATCCCGCTAGCACGGAGGCCCCTGGCCGAAGCTCCATGACCGCGGCGGACTCCAGCCCCTTTGACTTCGCCGCCTATCTAGAGGCGACCCGCCTGCGGGTGGAGGCGGCCCTTGATGGCTCCCTGGGGCCGGAGCGGCCCGAGTCCCTGCGCGAGGCGATGCGTTATTCGCTGCTGGCTGGTGGCAAGCGGCTGCGGCCGATCCTCTGCCTGGCGGCCTGTGAGCTGGCAGGCGGCGACAGCGCCTTGGCCATGCCAACGGCGGTGGCCCTCGAGATGGTCCACACCATGTCGCTGATCCACGACGACCTGCCGGCTATGGACAACGACGATCTGCGCCGCGGCCGCCCCACCAATCACAAGGTGTATGGCGAAGCCAACGCCATCCTGGCCGGCGATGCCCTGCTCACCCGCGCCTTTGAGATGGTGGCGCTGCGCAGCCCAGGCGTGGAGGCCGAGCGATTGCTGGCGGTGGTGGGCGAGCTATCCCTGGCTTCCGGCGCCCCCGGCTTGGTGGGCGGTCAGGTGGTGGATCTGGAGTGTGAGGCCAAATCCGTCGATCTCGACACCCTCGAATACATCCACCTGCACAAAACCGGCGCCCTGCTGCGGGCCTGCGTGCTCACCGGCGCCCTGATCGCCGGTGCCTCCGAAGACCTGCTGGCCGCCCTGAGCACCTACGCCCGCGGCATTGGTTTGGCCTTTCAGATCATCGACGACATCCTCGATGTCACGGCTAGCAGCGAGGTGCTCGGCAAGACCGCCGGCAAGGATCTCACCGCCGACAAAACCACCTACCCCAAGCTGCTGGGCTTAGAGGAATCGCGCCAGCGGGCTGATGCCCTGGTGGCCGAGGCCAAGGCCGCCCTGGCTCCCTGGCACGTGAGTGCCGCGCCCCTGCTTGCCCTGGCCGACTACATCACGAGCCGCGACCGATGAGTAACCCCATGTTGGTAGGCGTCTTCGACAACGGCGTGCTCTGGTGGGGCCTGGCGGCCTGTGGCGTTGCCCAGCTCTCCAAGCTGGTGATTGAGTTGGTGGTGCATCGCCGCTGGAATCCGCGGGTGCTGGTGGAAACCGGTGGCATGCCCTCGAGCCACTCGGCCCTGCTCACCGGCACCACCGCAGCCCTGGGTTGGGTGCAGGGCTTTGAGGGGCCCCTGTTTGCCCTGGCGGCCGTGCTCTGCTTTGTGGTGCTCTACGACGCCTCCGGTGTGCGCCGCGCCGCTGGCCTCACCGCCGCCCGCGTCAATGAGATGGGTGATAACTCCATGGCCAGCGCTGATTCCTCCCCAAAACCCCTCAAGGAAAATCTCGGCCACACCCGCCTTGAGGTGCTGATCGGTGCCCTGATCGGGCCACTGGTGGCCTTGCCTGGTTTGGTGCTGGCTGGCTCGCCGCTGCATCTGGCCCAGGGCCTGGGCTGGTTCACCGCGGTTGGTTGACTCCGAAGCTCCCGACTCAGCCGCGGCCCTAACTGCCGACCAGCAGGCCGCCGCCGCCGCCTTCGCCGATTGGCTGGTGGCGCCCGCAGATGGCACGCCGTTTGTGCTGAGCGGCTACGCCGGCACCGGCAAAACCTTTCTCTCGATGCGCTTTCTGGCCCAGGTGGAGGCCACCGGCCTCTGCTGGACCGTGGTGGCCCCCACCCATAAAGCCGTGGGTGTGCTGCGCTCCTACCTGGCTGGGGCTGGCCTTTCGCCCACCTGGTTTCCTTCCACCATTCACCGCCTGCTGCGGCTGAAACTCAGGCGCCAGCGCGATATCGAGCGCTGCGAGGAAACCGAGCAAACCGCCGTCGCCCTCGAGCACCTGGGCCTGGTGCTGATCGATGAGGCTTCGATGGTGGACTCCACCCTGCTGGAGATCAGCTTGCGCTGCGCCCACTCTTTTCGCACCCGGCTGGTGTTTGTGGGCGATCCGGCCCAGTTGCCGCCGGTTGGTGAACCCGTGAGCCCGGTGTTCAGCCTGGGCCGGGCCAGCCGGGCCGAGCTGCGTCAGGTGGTGCGCCACCAGGGGCCGGTGCTGCGCCTGGCCTCGGGGTTGCGCCAGGGCGACCTGCCCTGCCGCCGCCCGCCGCCGCTGCCGCCGATCCGCAATGCCAGCGGTCAGGTGGCCCTGCTGGAGCGCGGCGCCTGGCTGCAAGCCGCCCAGGCCGCCCTGCGCCGCAGCGCCGAAACCGACAACCCCGACCTAGCTCGCATCCTCTGCTACACCAACCGCTCCCTCGAGCAGCTGGTGCCGATCGCCCGCCGCGCCCTGCACGGTGAAATGGCCGACCAGCTGCCGGTGCTGCCAGGTGAGGTGCTGATTACCCGCGCTGCCGTGATGGCCCCCGCCTGCCGCGAGGGCGAGGACGCCGCCGAGGAGCCCGACATGCTGCTGGGCTCCAACCGGGAGCTGGTGGTGCGCGATGTCATCCCCGAACGCTGCGATCTGGCCGATTTCGGCGTGCCTGATGCGCCGGTGATCGATACCCTCACCGCCCGGGTGGAGGCCGGCGATAGCCAGCTGAGCCTGCGCCTACTGCCGCCCCTGGGCTCGGCGGCCAGGATCGCCTTCGAGGCTGTGTTGGCCCGCCTACGCCAACAGGCCAAGGACGCCGGCAAGCAGGACGGCAAGGGGCTGTGGCGCCGTTTTTTCCTGGTGCGAGATGCCTTTGCCTCCCTCGGTCCGGCCGCCGTTCTCACCGTGCATCGCAGCCAGGGCAGCACTTTTGCCGAGGTGTTTGTGGATGGCGATGTCTTCTGGCCCAGCGACACCGTGCTGCGCCGCCAGCTGGTGTACGTGGCCGTGAGCCGGGCCAGCCAGGCGGTCACGCTCCAGGCCGGCGCTTCGGGTGCCGGGCCCAGCGCCCTCGCCGAGCAGCAGCTCTGGAGCGACTGGTTGCAGGTGGATGGCTGATAGCTCTGGCTGCCTAGGCCAGCCGCAGGCCCTCGATGCCCTGCCAGCCCAGATATACCGCCAAGGCCACGCTCACCAGGCCCACCAGCAGGTCGCCCTTGGCGAATAGCCACTGCTTGCCCCGCTCCAGCAGGGGCAGCATGCGCTCTGGGCCAGCCAGCAGCAGGGCCAGCAGCGGCAGCAGCAGCAGGCTGGCGCTCACCAGGCTAAATACCCCAGTGGCCAGCAGCTCCTGACCGCGGCCGAGCCCCGCTGACAGCAGGCTGCTGGCGGACTTGGCAAACAGGAACAGATCGTCGGGGCTGGCCACCTGCAGGCCGGCACTGATGGCCAGCAGCAGCGGCAGGGGCAGGGCACAGAACTGATCGAGGCGGCGCGTCCAGCCCGGCGGCCCCGCACCCTCTTCATTTTTATTCAGCAGCTCCTTCACCCCCAGCCCCAGCAGGGCGCCGGCGGCCAGTAGGTCGAGGCCGGTGAGGTGGTCGCTGCCCTTGTCCATGCTCAGCAGCAAGCCGTGGCCCACCGTGAGCAGCAGGGTAATGGCCAGGGCGGCGGTGACCAGCCAGGCAGCCACAAACAGCCCGCCCCGCTGCAGCGGCTTGGGGCCGAGCAGGAGCAGCAGCAGCAGGCCGATGTGCAGCGGCGAAAAGCTGATCGCCAAACCAAAAGCTGCTAGCTCGCCGAGCAGGTTGGAACTCATGGTGCGGTCGTTATTTGGGCATTTCAGCGACGCACTTCAAACCAGTCGGTGCCGGCAGCGGCCACCTGGCTGCTAGCCACGCTATTCACCACCGCTTCAGCCGGGCCCTTCTCGCACCACAGCCGCAGCTCGGTGAGCTCCTGCGGGCAGCCCTCAGCTTCTATCTCCACCGAACCATCGGAGCAGTTGCGCACCCAGCCGCTCAGGCCAAGATCCTGGGCCCGCAGCTTGCAGGCGGCCCGGTAGCCCACCCCATGCACTTGGCCGCGCACGATCAGACGCCAGCGTTCTTGCTGGATCTGGGGCCGGGGTTCGTGGGGCTGCACAAAGCGGCGCTCGTCGGCAGCGGCGCGGCGCGCGCGGCTGCGGCTGCCAGGCGTGAGGGAATCACCGGGCATCCAGCCCAGTGGAGGTGCAGCCAGCTGGCGTGCACGTTCGGCGCTGTCCATCCTTCGCTCCGGGTTACGGTCCCCCAGCCGTCAAGCTGCCACAGCCCGTCGCCGGCTGCCACAGCTTTGTCGCAGTTCTGCAGAGGCTCCAGTTGCCAGCGGTGAAATTCATGGCCGCAAAAGCTCTCGCCCGGCCGCACCAGCAAGCCATTGGCCGTGGCGGTAGCCGTGCGGTAACCCAGGCTCAGAGAGCCTTTGCGGGCCTTGAAGGGCAGCACGCCAGCCATCGGCTGCAGCTGCCCCTCGCCATCGGCCAGCTGCTCGCCCAGCAGCAGCAGGCCGCCGCATTCGGCCACCAGCGGCAGCCCCGCCGCCGCCGCCCGGGCCAGGTCGCCCAGGCTGCGCCGGCTCGCCGCCAGCTGGGCCGTGTGCAGCTCCGGATAGCCCCCCGGCAGCAGCACCGCCCGGCAGCCCTCGGGTAGGGGCTCATCGGCCAAGGGGCTCCAGGCCCGAGGCTCCAGCCCCACCGCCTCGAGCAGCTCGCCGGCCTCCGGATAGCGGAAATGGAAGGCCGCATCGCTGGCGATCGCCACCGGCAGGGGCTGGGGGCTCTGGCGCAGGTGGGGGCTCTGCCGAAGGCACCAGTTGATCGGATTTTCGGCCCCTGGCTCGGCTGCTGGTGGGGCCAGCAGCGGCACCAGCTGCTTCAGGTCTAGGTGGCGGGTGGCCAGCTCGGCCCACTGCTCCTGGCGCTGCTCGAGGTCTTGCAGCTCCTCCGGCGGCAGCAGGCCCAAGTGACGTGAGGGCAGCTCCAGGCTGGGGTGGTGCGGCAGCACCCCCAGCAGCGGCACCTCGATGCTGGCCAGGGCTTCCGCCAGCAGGGCGTGGTGGCGCTCGCTGCCCACCCGGTTGAGCACCACCCCGGCCAGCTGCACCGCTGGTGGGCCATGGTCGCGGAAGCCCCGCACCAGCGCCGCCAGGGAGCCCGCCTGCCGCGACGCTTCCACCACAAACACCACCGGCAGACCGAGCTGGGCCGCCACCGCCGCCGAGCTGCCCTCACTGCTGGGGCCGCGGCCATCGAACAGGCCCATCACCCCCTCCACCAGCGCCAGGTCGGCCCGGCTGCCGTGCCAGCTAAAGCAGCGCTCCAGCCACTCGGGCCCGCACAGCAGGGGATCGAGGTTGCGGCAGGTGTGGCCGCTCACCCGGCTGAGCAGCTGGGGATCGAGGTAGTCGGGCCCCACCTTGAAGGGCTGCAAACCCAGGCCCTGCGCCCGGGCCCAGGCTGCCAGGCACAGGCTCAGCAGGGTCTTGCCGCTACCGCTGCTGGGCGCGGCGATCAGACAGGCCATTCAGGGGAGGCTCTCAGGGCAGCGGTCTTAGGGCAGCAGTTTGGCGGCGAGGGGGGCGGCGGCTGCCAGCAGGGGGTTGGTGGAGTCGTGGCCGCCGGAGAGCAGGCGGGCCATCTCCATCTCCTCGCTCTCATTGGGCAGGGGCACCACCTCCTCAGCCAGTTCCATGCTGGCCATGCCGCCCGATTCGAGCCGCATGCAGCCGCCCGATTCGGAGCAGAGGATCACGCATAGCGGTGAGCCCTGGCTGCTTTGGCAGATCAGCCGCAGTCCCACCATGGCGCCGGGGTGGGTTTTGGGTACGCCCACTGGCACTGGCATCTGGCGGAAGCGCACGGTCTGGCCGTCGGTGCGCTCGAATTCGGCGCCGATGCCATCGCCCACCCCGTCGCCATCCACCGCATAGGTGGAGATCAGGTGCCAGCCCAGCCGGTCGGCCAGCCAGGCCGCCAACAGCAAACCCTTCACCGGGTTGCTGCCCTCCACGTCGAGGTCGAGCTGCACCACGTGGTTGAGGGCATCACGCCGCGAGGGCGGATCAAACACCATCGCCAGGGATTCGCGCCAGCTGCGCAGCCGCAGCCAGTTGAGGTCGTTGATCGGCTGGCCCGCATCGATCCGGTCCACCAGCAGGTCGAGGCAGCGGCGCGGATCCCCCAGCGACGAATCCACCACCAGGCGCCGGGCGCCGGTGGCTAGAGCCGCCATCACATCAGGGGCCTCATCGAGGCTGCTGTTCCACCACACCCAGCAGGGCAGGTCTGGGGCGATCAGCGGTTGGACCAGATCGAGGTTCTGGCGCAGGGCACCGGTGCCGCCCCTGAGCACCACCACGTCGCCGCAAGCGGAGCCGCCAGCGCCCTCCTCCGGCAGGGGGCAGTAGGCGGCCACCAGGGTTTCTAAGGGCTGACCGCCGTCGAGGGTGGGGGCCAGGGTGATCAGCCGCCGGGGCATGTGGGCGCTGATCGCCCCTTCCACAAACTGGCCGCGCTGGTCTTCGGCGTGGTGATTGCCGCCCAGCTGGCCGATCGCCCAGGCCAGCTTGGGATCCATCGGTGCCGTGCTCAGGGGCAAGCCACAGCTCACCGCCGCGGCTCGGGCCGCCTCTAGCACCGTTTCATTGAGCAGGCCTGTGATTGGTCCATCTAGCCGGCCGCAGCGCACCAGCTGCTGCTCCAGCCAGGAGCCCTCCCACACCACCAGGGTGAAGGTGGCGGCGCCGGGGGGGCTGCCCAATTCCTGATTCCAGAGGCGCTCCAGGTAGCCGGGCACCTGGTCGGGGGGTAGGGCGAGGGGGGCCTGGAGGGTGAGCTGGGTCGACATGGGGGCAGACTCGCGGTGGGGTCAGGGCAAGAGAAATCAGGGGCGACGCCAGGCCAGGCCGTCTTCGGCCAGCAGGTTGTCGGCGGCGGCAGGACCCCAGGTGCGGGCTTCGTAGGGGTACACGGGCAGCTGGGAGGGGGCGTCCTCGATCAGTTCCAGCAGCGGCGTGTAGAGACGCCAGGCGGCCTCCACCTCGTCACTGCGGGTGTACAGGGTGGGGTCGCCCAGCATGGCGTCAGCCAGCAGGCGCACGTAGCCCTCGTCGCTGGGTTCACCGAAGCTGTCGTCGTAGGAAAAGGCCATATCCACCGGCCGGCTGCGCATGCCGGAGCCGGGGGACTTCACCTCAAATTTGAATTCAGCGCCTTCATCTGGCTGGATGCGCAGGATCAGCTGGTTGGGGGTGGGGGCGCCGCCAGCGGCATCAAACAGGTGCACGGGCGCCTCGCGGAAGGTGAGCACCACCTCGGAGAGCCGCTTGGGTAGGCGCTTGCCGGTGCGCAGGTAGAAGGGCACGCCCTGCCAGCGCCAGTTGTTGATGAACAGCTTCATTGCCACGTAGGTCTCCGTGGTGCTCTCCGGGTTCACCCCCGGCTCATGGCGGTAGCCGGCGATTGGTCGGCTGTGGGAGCCGCCAGGGGCGTACTGGCCGCGCACGCAACACTTCCAGGGCTCATCTTCATTGGCTAGGCGCGCCGCTTGCAGCACCTTGGCCTTCTCGTTGCGCATCGACTCGGGGTCAAAGCGTCCCGGTGCCTCCATGGTGGTGAGGGCGAGCATCTGGGTGAGGTGGTTCTGCACCATGTCGCGCAGGGCGCCCGAGCTTTCGTAGTAGCCGGCCCGCTCCTCCACGCCCACGGTTTCGGCCGCCGTGATCTGCACGCTGGAGATGTAATTGCGGTTCCAGATCGGCTCAAAGATCGTGTTGGCGAAGCGCATCACCAGGATGTTCTGAACCGTCTCCTTGCCCAGGTAGTGGTCGATCCGGAAGATCTGGTTTTCCTGGGCGCAGGTCTGCACCACCCGGTTGAGTTCCTGGGCGCTGCCGTAGTCGCGGCCGAAGGGCTTCTCGATCACCACCCGGCTGCGGCTCGGGTCGCTCAGCAGCCCGGCGGCGGCCAGGGAGCGGCAGCCACTGCCGTAGAAGTTGGGCGATACGGAGAGGTAGAAGGTGCGGTTGCCGCGGGTGGCCCGCAGCCGGTCGATGCCCTCTAGCCGCTGGCCCAGCCGCACCACCGAAGGGGGATCCTCCAGGTCCACCGGCTCGTAAAACAGCCCGGCTGCAAATTGCTCCCAGGCCACCCGGTGCTCAGCCACCTCTTGGGCCATGGCCTCGGCCATCTTGCCGCGGAAGTCCTCATCGCTCCAGGGGCGGCGGGCGCAGCCCAGCACCGCAAATTCACTGGGCAGGCGGCGCTGGCGAAACAACTCAAATAGCGCCGGCACCAGCTTGCGGTGGGTGAGGTCGCCACTGGCCCCAAAAATCACTAGGCATTGGGGCGGGATAACCCGCTCCTGGCGGAGTCCTACCCGCAGTGGATTGGTGAGCACAGCGCCCATGAATGCCTGTCTGGTGCCCATGGTTTAACGGGCCTGGCGCCGTCGCCCACCGCTTGCCCCACTTTGTGATGGTTTCTGTGTGGGATTCGCCAAAAAAAAGCCCGCCTTGGGGGCGGGCAGGGGAAGCGGATTTGGCTCGAAATCAATAGGTTTCGACGTGCCAGCGGTCGGCCTTTTTGAGCTGGGGACGCAACTCGGCCCAGTTCAAACCCTTGGCAGTGGCTGCGGCGGTCATCGCCTCGTCGATGCCGGGCTCCATGCCCCGCAGACCGCACATGTAGACGTGGGTCTTGGGATTCTCGATCCAGGAGAAGATCTCCTCGGCGTTCTCGCTGACGCGGTCTTGGATGTACATGCGACCGCCGTTGGCGTTTTGCTGCTCGCGGCTGATCGCCTTGGTGTAGCGGAAGTTTTCGGGAAACTCGCTGGCGTAGCGGTTGAAGTCGTCTTCGTAAAGGAGGTTGGGGGTGGTGGGCACGCCCATCAACAGCCAGGCCTTACCGCGGAAATGCCAGCCGTTCTTCTCCCGCTCGGAGGGCTCAAACATGCGGCGCAGGTAGGTGCGCATCGGCGCGATACCCGTGCCGGTGGCAAGCATGATCACGTTGGCTTCCTCGTCTTCAGGAAGCAGCATCTCCTTGCCCACCGGGCCGGTGATCTTCACCTTGGCGCCGGGTTCGATGTCGCAGAGGAAGGTGGAGCAGACGCCGTTGATCGTCTCGCCGTCCTTCTCGTATTGCAGCTGGCGCACGCACAGCGACACCGTGTTGCCCTCCAGGTTGTCGCCGTGGCGGGTGCTGGCGATTGAGTAAAGGCGCAGCTTGTTGGGCTTGCCGTTGGCATCGGTGCCGTCGGGAATGATGCCGATGCTCTGGCCTTCGACGTAGTGCAGCTGGGGGTCACCACCGGAGAGGTCGAAGGTGATGTGATTCACCCGGCCGATAGCCCCTTCCGCCAGCAGGCTGTAGTTGTCGGTCACTGTGCCGACGAACGGATCCTTCGGCTTGTAAAGGTTGACGGGAACGTCGGCGTGGGACACGGCAGCGGGTTTCGAAGGAGCGGCGTTTGCTTTGGGGGCGGGTGCTGGGCTGGCGCCATCGTCTGCGAGAACGGCGCTGATGCGACCGCCTGTCTGAGCGATTAATTGCATCAGGCCCTGGAGTTGGCCGAATGGCACGGTGAAGCGGCGCTCAGCCTGACGCTGGCGTCTCACCCCGAAGGCTTCCACCACGACGGTGAACATCCGGTTGTCGGACTGGTTGGCGCGACCGGTGGAAACACGCATGCAGACTCAGTCCCCTCAAAAACGGGCTGATCATAGGGAACACGGCCGCAGCGAATTCCCGGCAGACACCGCTAGGTTTGTGCCCCAGCACACTTACGCCGTGCGTCCTTGGCGCAGCTTCTTGCCCGATCAGGTCTGCCCGGCCAACTGGCTGAGCCGGATTTGTTGTCGAATGGGCCTGCGGATTTGACCAATTCCGCCCCAACAGCCATCTGCAGCCTCGACACCATCCAGCAGGAGATGGAGCGTCTGCCCCAGGGCACCAGGCGCCTTGCGGTGCAGTTGCGCCTACCGCTTGATCCCAGCTGGATCTGGTCCGTGCTCACCGATTACGCCAATCTCAATAGCTTTATTCCCAACCTGGCCTCCTCCCGCCAGCTTTGGCGCCGCGGCAATCGGGTGGGTTTGGAGCAGGTGGGCACCCAGCAGTTCTGTGGGCTGCGTTTCAGCGCCAAGGTGGAGCTCGAGATTGAGGAGGATCTCGAGGCGGGCGAGCTGCGTTTTTGCATGTGTCGCGGTGATTTCCGCCGCTTTGAAGGCTGTTGGCAGATCGGCCGCACTGGTGAAACCACCCACCTGCTCTACGAGCTCACGGTGCAGGGCCGGCCCGGCATGCCGATTGGCTTGATCGAGCAACGTCTGCGCGAAGACCTGGCCAACAACCTGCGCGGAGTGCAGCGAGAGGCGGAACGCCGCGCAGCCCAATCCTGATTAACAGGAATCGAATTAACCAACCTTTCTCTTTTGCCCGATGGGGCCAAAAGCAGTTGGATTTGTGTATACCCCCAAGGGGATTCGAACCCCTGTCGCCTCCGTGAAAGGGAGGTGTCCTAGGCCTCTAGACGATGGGGGCGAGGCCACAACACTGTAGGGCGTTGATGTATTGGAAGCTACGGGGCAGGGGGACCCTTCGTCAAGGAGAGCAGCGCTTCAGGCCTGTCATCAGTGGGGGGCGCCGCGACGATCAGGCCCCATTGGCGTCAGGGCGGGTTGGACCTGGCCGCTCCAGACCGGCACGCTGACGTGGAAGCAAGCACCCTCGCCGGGCTCTGACACAACCCAGATGCGCCCCCCGTGCACCTCGGCGATGCGGCGGCAAACCGACAGGCCCACGCCGTAGCCCGAGGTGGTGCTGGAGGTTTGGGGCAGGCGCACCCGATCCAGAAAAATCCGTTCCTGCTCACTTTTAGGTATCCCCGGACCGGTGTCGCAAAAGCTCACCTGCACCCACTGGTCGGTGCGGTGCAGCAGGGTCAGGTGCACCCGGCCCCGGTCCGGGGTGAACTTGAGGGCGTTTTCCAGCAGGTTCAGCAATACCTGGCGCATGCGGCGCTGGTCGGCGAACACATCTGGCAGGTCGGCGGGGATGTCGGTGATCAGCTCTAGGTCGCGGCCGATCCAGAGTTTTTCCAGCTCCAGGATCGCCTCGGCGGCCACCTTGCCCAGCGCCAGGCGCTGGGGATTAAAGAGGGCCTCCCACCGGGTTGTACCCACCTCCAGCAGGTCCTTGGAGAGTTCGTGGATGTCGTCGAGGCGGCGGGTGAGTACGTCGCGGAAGCGGGTCTCGTCGATCTGGCCGAGGGTGTGGCTCTGAAGGGCGAGCTTGGCAGCCGTCAGCGGCGTGCGCAGCTCATGGGCCACCATCCGCAGTAGGCGCTCCTGCACCCCAAGGCGCTCGATCAGGGTTTCGTTTTCCTGGCGCAGCACCAGCAGCTGGTCTTCCAACTGCAGCTCGCGCTTGGTGCGGCTGCCATCAATTTCAGCGGGCCGCAGGCTCATGCCCAGGCTCGTAACCACCCCCATCTGCTGCCAGCGCGGCAGCCAGCTGCGCAGCTTCTGGGTGATGGCATTGCCGGCGATCACCTGCTTGGGCAGGGGGTCGAGCTTCACCAGGGCCGGGGTGGCCACAAGCCGGTGCAGCTCCAGCAGCTGGGGTTGGTGGCCCGGATCGGCGATCTCCAGGCTCACCTTGAAAGCGCACTCCTCGCTTTTGAGGAACTGGATCAGGTTGCGTAGGTCCTGGCTGGCCAGGTGGTAGCTGGTGGCGACAAGCAGCAGCTTCAGTTCGGGGCGTTCGGTCGCTCCGTCGTTGGCGACCTGGGCGGCCGTGGTGGGGTGATCGGCGCTCACGTGGCCAACCCTATGGGGAATTGGCCAGAGCAGCTCGATTTCGCTATGACTAAATAAACCAATGCCGTGCGCCCTAGGGCCGGGATGTCATGAGCATGCCTTCAAATTCCAGTCCAGTGGCGCCGCGCCCCAGGATTCAGCTCGACAGCAATACAAGGCGCTGGTTTGCCCGCAACCTGGGCCTGTGGCGCTCGCGCCGGCTGTATTTATTTGAGGACGGGGAGGCGTTGCGGCTCGACATGATGCTGCGGGTGGAGATATTCAGTGAGCCGGTGGAGGGTGATGCGGCCTATCGCTTCACTTGGTGGCCCGAGCAGGAGTTCGAATTCTTCGACAAAAAGCCCCGCTACGTGCCCACTGGCACCATGGAGGCCAATCTCTGCGGTCACCAGCTAAGCCGCAGCTCCGGCTACTTGAGCGGCGCTCCCACCAAAAGTCAGATCCGTCAGGTGGATGAGCACGAGCTCATTTTTGAATCCAGCTACCAGGAGTGGGACATTCTTGAGCACACTCGCCTGGTCGACCAAGACCGCTACCGCTCCCGTTCGATCTACTCCTGGAAGAACGGCGCCCTGGATGTGGCCGAAACCCACCACGAGATCCGGGTTGAAGAAGCGGGGGCGCCCATCCCGCACGACGCCTTGCCTTGATGCAGCAGCATGCAGTCAGCAATTTTTCTTTTCCGGTGTTCCTGATGCCCCGTAGTTTTCTGGCTCCCCTGCTGGTGCTTCCCCTGCTGCTGGTCCCTGCAGCAGCCCTGGCAGCTCCAGCCACTGAGGCGGAAATGAACCTCTACACCCGGATTGCAGCCGTAAACGTTTGCATTGCCCGGGGGGCAGGGGTGCCCTTCGATAAAGCGGTGGGCATTGCTGGCGAAACCATCGCCCAGCTGATTCAGGGCCAGCACGATGGCGTGATCAGCCAGGTGGGAGCTAAGCCGCTCAGCATCGACGACCTGCGCAAGGGATCGATCAACTCGGCTGTCCTTGGTGCCGCTGAGATCTGCCCCAAGGAGGTGCCAGCAGATGTGATGGCCAAGGTGCAGGACGCCATCAAGCAGTCGCCCGATACCAAGCCAGCAGTGAAGCCCGCTACCCCTAAGCCCGCTACCCCTAAGCCCGCTACTTCTAAGTAATTCCCATGCCCCTCGTGCGCCTCGCCGATTACCGTCCGGCGCCGTATCTGCTTGAGCGCACCGATCTGACGGTGCAGCTCCACTCCGGCCACACCGAGGTGCTGGCCCAGCTGGCCTTCGTGCCTAATCCGCTGGCCCAGCCGGGACCGTTGGTGCTCCAGGGCGTCGACTTGGAGCTGCTGGAATTGCGTCTCGATGGCGAGCTCCTGCCGGCTGAGGCCTTTGAGCTCAGCGCCGACCAGCTGGTGATCACCAAGCCTCCCTCTGGGGTTTTTCAGCTGCAGAGCCGGGTGCGCATCCACCCGGAAACCAACAGCACCCTTGAAGGGCTCTACGCCAGTGGCGGGCTGTTCACGACCCAGTGCGAACCCGAGGGATTTCGGCGCATCACCTTTCACCCCGACCGCCCCGATCTGCTCAGTCGCTTTCAGGTGCGGATCGAAGCCGATCGGGCCAGCTGTCCGGTGCTGCTCTCCAATGGCAACTGCATCGAAACCGGCGACCTCGACGCCGGGCGCCACTTCGCTGTTTGGGACGACCCTTTCCCCAAACCCTCCTATTTGTTTGCCCTGGTGGCTGGCCAGCTTGAGGAGGTGAAAGACAGCTTCACCACCGCCAGCGGCCGCGCCGTGGCCCTGCGCATCCACGTGGAACCCGGCGATGCGCCTTACACCGCCCACGCCATGGCGTCCCTGAAACGCTCGATGGCCTGGGATGAGCAGCGCTACGGCCTCGAATACGACCTCGATGAGTTCAACATCGTGGCGGTGCGTCACTTCAATATGGGCGCGATGGAGAATAAAAGCCTCAATATCTTTAATTCCAAGCTGGTGCTAGCCGACGCCGAAACCGCTACTGATGGCGAGCTTGAGCGGATCGAGAGCGTGATTGCCCACGAGTATTTCCACAACTGGACAGGCAATCGCATCACCTGCCGCGACTGGTTCCAGCTGTCGCTTAAAGAAGGTCTAACCGTGTTTCGCGACCAGAGCTTCACGGAAGATATGCACGGTGCGGCATTGAATCGCATCGAAAACGTTTCGATGTTGCGTAATAGCCAGTTTCGTGAAGATGCTGGTCCCACTGCCCATCCCGTGCAGCCTGATGCCTATCAGGCGATCGACAACTTCTACACCACCACGATCTACGAAAAGGGATCGGAACTTATTCGTATGTTGCACACCCTGCTGGGTGAGGAGGCGTTTATGCGGGGGATGGCGCTCTATGTGAGCCGCCACGACGGCACCGCCGCCACCTGCGAAGACTTCGTGCAGGCGATGCAGGATGCCGCCCCAGTGCCGCCGCCCTTTGATTTCGCCCAATTTCGCCGTTGGTATCACCAGTCCGGCACGCCGCGGCTGCACATCCAGCGCCACTGGAATGGCGAAACGGGCGTGCTCGAGCTGCAGGTGCAACAACACACCCCAGCGACACCCGGCCAGAGCGACAAGCAGCCGCTGGTGATTCCCCTGGCCCTGGGGCTGCTGGCTCAGGGCGGTGAATCCCTCCCCGTGCGACTCGAGAGAGAACCAGACCCAGCCCTGCTAGCTGGCGATGGCACCCGCCTGCTGGTGATCGACCAGCCCCAGCAGAACCTGCGCTTGGTGGGACTCCCTCGCCAGCACCATCCCCCGGCCCTTTCCCTACTACGCCATTTTTCAGCGCCGGTGATCCTGGAAATGGGCCGGCCCACCGCCGAGCTGGTGCACCTGCTGGCTGCCGATAGCGATCCTTTTGCCCGCTGGGATGCGGGCCAGGTGCTGCTGCGCCAAGCCGTGCTGGCCCGCGCCGCAGGTAGCGCCGATGGCCTGCTGGAAGAGGAGCTGATCGATGCCTTCGGCCGGATTCTGGCCGATCCCTCCCTATCCGAGGCCAGTCGCAGCGTGTTGCTGGCCCTGCCAGGTTTGCCCGAGCTCGAGGATGCCGCCGTTGCCGTTGGCGCTGAGCCCGATCCGCCGGCCCTGTTTACGGCGCTGCTTGCCCTGCAGCAGCGTTTTGGTGCGGCCTTGGCCGTGCCCCTGACCGCTGCCCTGGAGCGCTGCACGCCCCAGTGGAGCCTGGCCTGGCCCGCTGGTAACGGCGATCGCCTGCTTACGGGCACCGTGTGGAGCTGGCGGGTGGCCGCCGGTGATGCGCAGGTTGCGGCGGCCGCAGCGGCGGCGGTGCAAGGCCCCTCGATGACCCTGGCCCGCGCTGGCCTCAGGGCCCTGCAGTGCCATCCGATCTCTGAGCGCCAGCAGGCGGTGGATGCTTTTTACCAACGCTGGCAGCACAAGCCGGTGATCCTTGATGCCTGGTTTGCCCTAGAAGCATCTGCGCCCTTTGCCGATGGCCTGGAGCGGGTGGCTCGTCTACTGGAACATCCCCGCTTTGATCCCGCGGCGCCCAATTCGGTGCGGGCCGTGCTCGGGGGGCTCGCCGGTAATACGGCGGTGTTCCATGCCGCCGATGGCTCCGGCTACCGCTTCATGGCAGCTCGCATCGCCGATCTCGACCAGCGCAACCCGATCACGGCCTCGCGCCTGGCCAAGGTATTTAGCCGCTGGCAGAGCTACGGACCAGTCCGTTCAGCCGCGATGCACGCAGCCCTCGAGCAGCTGGCGGCAGCATCTCTCTCCCCAAACACCGGTGAGGTGGTTAGTCAGTGCCTGGGCGCTAAGGCCGGCCCTTGAGGCTCTGGTGCAGCTGGCAAAAGGCAGCTTTGCGGTAGGCAGCCCCCTCAGGCCCGGCGTGCAAACCCCACAGGCCCTCCCAATAGAAATAGATCACACCATGGCCCCGCTGCAGCGAAACCTGGGCTTTCTGCGCCAGGGTCGCCATGGTTGGGGTGCGGCCACCGAAGCCCGCCAGGATGCCGATCTCCACAGGCATGCCCCAGCTGCGCGCCTTAACCAGGGCCGGTTGGTTGAGGTCCTTTTCGAAGCCCTTCACCGAGTGGGCGTAGTTCTGCACTACTAGGTCGTCGATCAGCTCGCCCAAGGACCAAAGCTCCCAGTCCTGCAGCCAGTGGTTGTAAGCAAAGCGGAAGGGGCCCGGCGAGAGGCTGATCACCGTGCCAGAGGGCTTGAGTTGGCCCCGCAGCTCCCGCAGCAGGGCGGTGAGCTGCTGACGCCGCCAGCGCATCCAGGCCCGATCCGTGTGGTCGTTTGGCGGCTCCCGGCCCGTGGCCGCCCGGAATAGTTCGCGGCTGTAGGGGTCGTAGCCCAGCTCCACCGGCCAGGCGAAGTGGTCGTCGAGCTGGATGCCATCGACGCTGCAGCGCTGCACGATTTCGCCGATCAGGCCAAGAAAGCGCTGCCGCACCCCCGGGTGGGCGGGGTTGAGCCACACCATTGGTTTGCCGTGCATGACCATCTCAGTGCTGCCATCCCGGCGCTGCAGCACCCAATCGGGGTTTTGTCGCACCACGGCAGCGTCGGCCGGCTCCATCAGGCCGTACTCAAACCAGGGGATCACCTGCAGGCCGCGGCGATGGGCGGCCTTGGTGAAGCGGCAGATCGGATCGAGGTTGGGGTTGGCCTTCTCCAAGGCAGGCTCCATCGGCGCATGGCGGGAGCGGTGGAAGGTGGTGCCCCGGCTCCACACGTTGGGATAGAGGGTGTTGAAGCCCGCTTCTGCCAGCTCCTGCACCGCCCGATCGATGCGGGCGGGGTCGTAGTAGAGGGGGCTGGGGCTATTGGTGAGCCACACGCCGATGCGCCGGGGCGGAGCTGGCTGAGTTTGGGCCAGCAGTGGAGCGTTGGCAGCCCAAGGCAGGGTGAGCAAAATGCTCGCCGCAGCTGGCAAAAAGGCTTTTAAGCGGGCAAAACGGCGCAACTTCAGCGGATCTGCCCTCAGCGGAACATTGAGCTCACCGAGCTCTCCTCGTGGATGCGCCAGATCGCTTCGCCGAGCATCTTGGCCACCGAGAGCACTTGCAGCTGGGGGAAGCGGTCTTCATCGCGGCGGGGAATGCTGTTGGTGACAAGCACCTCCTCGAACAACCCAGGCTCCGACATCCGCTCGATTGCCGGTGGGGAAAACACCGCATGGCTGGCGCAGGCCAGCACCCGGGTTGCCCCCCGCTGCCGCAGCAGCCGGGCACCGGCACAGATCGTGCCGCCGGTGTCGATCATGTCGTCGATCAGGATTGCGGTCTTGCCCACCACATCGCCAATCACGGTGAGGCTTTCGGCCACGTTGTGACCTGAGCGACGCTTGTCGATGATCGCCAGGGGAGCGTCATTCATCTGCTTGGCGAAGGCCCGGGCCCGAGCTACCCCGCCCACGTCCGGGGACACCACCACCACTTCGCAGAGGTCGCGGGTGCGCAAATAGTCGACCAGCACCGGCGAGCCATAGATGTGGTCGCAGGGGATGTCGAAATAGCCCTGGATCTGGGCGGAGTGCAGGTCCATGGCTAGCACCCGATCCACCCCTGATTTAGCCAGCAGGTTGGCAACTAGTTTGGCGGTGATCGATTCCCGTCCGGCGGTCTTGCGGTCGGCGCGGGCGTAACCGTAGTAAGGGATCACGGCGGTGATCTGCCGGGCCGAGGCCCGTTTGCAGGCATCCACCATGATCAGCAGCTCCATCAGGTGATCGTTCACCGGGGCGCAGGTGGGCTGGATCAGGAAGACATCGCAGCCCCGGATCGACTCCTGAATCTGGATGTAAAGCTCGCCGTCTGCGAAGCGTTTGATCACCCTCGGCCCATCTGGCACGCCCAGATAGGTGCCAATTTCCTGAGCCAGGGCTTGGTTGGCGGTGCCACTAAACAACCTCAGTCGCCGGGTGTCGTGATTCGACTGGCTCGCGCTGCCCTGGGGTGCCACGCGATCAGCGGTCAGAAAACTGGTCACGGCGGCCGCTAACGCGTCGGCTGAAACCTGATGGTAGAAGCGAGCCCGCCCACCTAGTACAAAAATCCATGACTCTTTCCCTGTCTGGTCGGCAACGCCCCTTGGTGCTGGTGGGAGCTGGTGCAGCGGCTGCGGTGGCGGCACTGCAAGCAGAGGCGGGGCCACCGCTGGCCTTGGCCCTGGGCCTGCCCTGGGGCAACCCGCTCGCAATTGAGCAACCGCCCCAATCGTTGGCCTCCCTGGCTGAGCAGGGACCAGGCCTGGTGCCCTTGCTGCTTGATCCCGGCCTGGTGTTGCAGGGATTCGGCCACTGGGCCGAGGCCCTTGGGGCCTGGCGCCAGCCGGTGCTGCTGCTGCTGACGGCCGAGCAGCTGCAGACGGGCCTGCCGGCGGCGATGGCGGCCCTGCTGGCCCAGTGGCAAGTGCCCTTGGCCGGGCTGGTGCAGGCCGGTGGCCCCTGGCAGCCAGACCTGCGCCGCGGCGATGGCCTGCCCTGGTTGGGAACCCTGGAGGAGCCTTTTGACCTGGCCCCTGCTTTGGCCCTGCGATGGGAGCTATTGCTGAGCCGTTGAGGTAGTCGCTGCCGGCCAGAGGGGCTCAGGGGCGCTGCTGCTGATCTCGCGCAGGTTCAGTTTGGTGCTCCGGCTGTTGTTGGGTTCCTGTTCCTGTTCCTGTTCGGGTGCCGGTGCCAGGGGCAGGCTGGTGAATTGCACGCTCTCGGCCTGATCTAGGCCAGCCGCCAGCAGGCTCAGGGTTTCTGGCTGGCTCAAGTTGGTGACAACCCCCTGGTTGTTGAGTGATTTGAGCAAATTTGCAAGTTGGCCCAGCTGTTCCGGCATGGCCAGCTCCCGCAGCAGGCTGCGCACCACCAGCTGCTGGTTGTCCTGGCGACTCTCCTCAGGCCGGTCTGGATCGCGGTAGCGCACCAGTTGCTCCACCTGGTTGCCCTTGAGCCGTTGCAGCCCGCCCTGAAGGTTGATGCTGAAGCGCTGGCTCTTGTCCTTGTAGCGAAGAGCCAGGGTGGGATTGGCGGCGATGCTGCCGAGGCCATCCACCAGGCTGCGCAGGTTGGAGCGGCCCAGCACCAAAAAGCGCGCTGGCTGGCCCGAGTCGAGGCCTACCAGGTTGCCCACCGCATCAGCGGTGAGGGCTACGCCGCCGATGCGATAGAGGCTGCCGAGACTCTGGGGGCGTTTCTGGCCCGGTAGTTGCACGGCCAGGTTGGGCGGCAGGCTGAGCACCTGCAGGGGCCCCTGGGGATTAACCCGCACCAGCAGCAGGGCATCGGCGTTGGCTGCCCCACGGGGAGCGGCCTTGTTGAGCGGATCCCCGGGACGCTCGCTGTCGAGGCCGATCACCAGCAGGGTGATGCTGCGGCTAGGGGGCTTGGCCAGGTCGGCTGGCGTCAGCTGCTGCAGTGGTTCTGTGGCACGGTCGCCTATGGGCCAGAGCACACCGATCAGACCCGCGCCCATGGCCATGCCTACGGCTACCGCACCCAGCCGCAACAGGGTGGCTCCCCGGCGGGGTTGGCTTGGGGCGGAACGTCGGGCCATAGGGGCTTGTCGGCAAACCACTTTGGCCCAAGCCTCTACGTCTTGCACCCGATAGGTTGTGGCGGCGCAGATGCTATGGGGAAATCCGCTGATGGCTGCAAGTGCTCCCCATGAGCGCGCCCGGCCCCTGGCCAAGGGCAGCGTCTATCCAGCCAAAGATTTATGCAGCCAGTGCGGTCTGTGTGACAGCCGCTGGGTTGCTTACGTGAAAAACAGCTGCGCCTTTCTGGAGCAGCGCTTTGAGGCTATGGAGGCTGCGGCCCATGGCCGTAGCCGCGACCTCGACAACGAGGAGGAGCTTTATTTCGGGGTGCAGCAGCGCATGCTCACCGCCCGGCTCCAGCAACCGATCGAAGGGGCCCAGTGGACCGGGATCGTCAGCCGCATCGGTGTGCGGGCCCTGGAAACTGGCTTGGTCGATGCGGTGCTTTGCGTTGGCCAAAGCGAGGAGGATCGCTTCACGCCCGTGCCCCGCCTCGCCCGCACCCCGGAGGAGGTGCTCAGCGCCCGGGTGAATAAGCCCACCCTGTCCCCAAACCTGGAGGTGCTGGAGCAGCTGCCCGGCAGCGGCATCCGCAAGCTGCTGGCGATCGGTGTGGGCTGCCAGATCCAGGCCTTGCGGGCGGTGCAATCCACCCTGCCCCTTGATGAGCTCTACGTGCTGGGCTTGCCCTGCGTAGACAACGTCAGCCGAGCGGGCCTGCAGACCTTCCTCGACAGCACCGTCAGCTCGCCAGAGACGGTGGTGCACTACGAGTTCATGCAGGACTTCCGCATCCACTTCCGCCACAGCGACGGCCGCGAGGAAACGGTGCCCTTCTTTGGGTTGGACACACCCAAGCTCAAAGATGTATTTGCTCCGAGTTGTTTGAGCTGTTTCGACTACACCAACGCCGGCGCCGATCTGGTGGTGGGCTACATGGGCGCGACCTTCGGCCGCCAATGGCTCACGGTGCGCAACCCCAGGGGCCAGCTGCTGCTGGATCTGGTGGAGGAGGAGCTTGACGTGGCCCCTGTTACCTCCAGTGGTGAGCGTTTTGCGGCGGTGCAGCAGGGCATCGAGGCCTACGACAAGGCCCTGAAGCTGCCCATGTGGCTGGCCAACCTGATTGGTTTGCTGGTGCAGCGGCTAGGGCCGAAGGGCCTGGAATATGGCCGCTTTTCGATCGACTCCCACTTCACCCGCAACGCCCTCTGGTTGCGGCGTAACCACCCAGAAAAGCTCGAAGCCCACATTCCGGCGTTTGCCAAGGCCATCATTAGTCGATATCGGCTGCCGGCCTCGTGAATCAGGCCCACCGCCATGCCGGGGTGCTGCTGCACCCCACCTCCCTGCCTGGTAAGGGTGGTTGCGGCAGCTTTGGCCAGGCTGCCCACGATTGGCTTGACCTCCTCGGTCGCCATCGCATTGGCGTTTGGCAACTGCTGCCCCTTGCTCCCCCCGACGGCACCGGTTCGCCCTACAGCTCCCCTAGCGGCTCGGCCCTCAACCCCTGGCTGCTGGATGGTGAGCGGTTGCGGCAGGAGGGTTTCCTGGAGCCCAATGACTTAGAGGCCCTACCTGGAGCTGCGCTGGCGGCCGGGCCGATGGATTTGTCTGTGGTTGCGGCCCGCAGTACGGCTCTGGGGGAGGCCCTGGCCCGCCGCTGGGGTGCCCAGCCGGCAGAGCAGCAACGGGCTTTTGCCCGCTGGCGGCGGAGCCAACGGCGCTGGTTGCCAGACCACGCCCTATTCATGGTGATCCGCCGGCTCCAAGGCGGCCAGCCCTGGTGGCAGTGGCCGGCGCCCCTGGCCCAGCGTCAGCGCCGCGCCTTAGCGCGAATTGCCACCGAGCGCGCCGACTGGCTGCTGCAGGAGCAGCTGCTTCAGTGGCAGCTGCAGCGCCAGTGGCAGCAGCTGCGCCGTCAGGCAAGCCAGGCCGGCGTGCAGCTGCTGGGAGACCTGCCGTTTTATGTGGCCCACGACAGCGCCGATGTCTGGGCCCACCGCTCCTTGTTCTCCCTGCGCTCCGATGGCTCGCTCACGGCCCAGAGCGGCGTGCCGCCCGACTACTTCTCGGCCACCGGCCAGCTCTGGGGCACCCCTGTTTATCGCTGGCCCAGACACCTGCTCAGCGGCTTTAGCTGGTGGCTGGCCCGCCTGCAGCGCCAATTTGAATTGTTTGACCAGCTGCGGCTCGATCACTTCCGCGCTCTGGAGTCTTTTTGGAGCGTGCCCGGTGATGCACTCACCGCCGAAAACGGAAGTTGGCGCTGGTTTCCAGGCTGGCCGTTGCTGGCCTTGCTCTGGCTGCGCCGCGGCAGGCACCTGCCCCTAATTGCTGAGGATCTTGGTGTGATCACCCCAGAGGTGGAGGCCCTGCGTGATGGCTTCGGCTTGCCAGGCATGAAGATCCTGCAGTTCGCCTTTGATGGCGACTCCACCAATCCCTACCTACCAGCCAACATCCGCGGTCGCCGCTGGGTGGTGTACACCGGCACCCACGACAACGCCACCAGCGTTGGCTGGTGGCAGAGCCTCGGTGACGACGCCCGTCAGCGGCTGGCCGAGGCGGTGGGTGCACCCATCACGGCGCCGGCCTGGCAGCTGCTGGAGCTGGCACTGGCCAGTCCTGCCGACCTAGCGGTGGTGCCCCTTCAGGATCTGCTGGAGCTCGATGACCGGGCCCGCTTCAATACCCCAGGCACCAGCTCGGGCAACTGGACTTGGCGCCTGCAGCAGCCGGTGGCCAGCCTGGACGGGGCCCTGCAGGGCTATGGCGCCATGGCGGCTAGCTACGGCCGGGCTGCGTCTGCTGGTGAGCTGAACTGACCGGGCTGGCCCTTGACTGGCTGCAGGGGCGAGCCGTTCCAGCTCACTAGATCGCCGGCGCTGGGTGGAGGGTTGAGGCTGAGTCGGAAGCTGCCACTGAGTGGCAGGCTGATGCTGCCGCTGCTGTTACGCAGGTTGGTGCGAACTCCGCTGGCGCTCTCCAGCGTGAACTGGCTGGGCTGGCTTAATTGCAGCTCCAGCACTCCGGCCGCTGGAATTTGGCTTGGCTTTGCCCGCCGCAGTTTCTCAACCCCCTGGCCCCTGGCGGCCAGCTCCAGGGGGCGCAGCTCGGGATAAAGCTGCAGTAGGGCTTGATCAGGCCGCGGCGGTTTGGCCTGGTCAGCGGCAGGCAGGGGCGAAATCGGCCGTAGCGCCAGCAGCCCCCGGGCTGCCAGTTGCTGCTGCTGCAGGTTCAGCGCGTAGATCAGTCCCAGGGTCAGTAGGCCGTAGAGCAGGGTGCCCTGCCAGGTGGTGAATACATCGATTGAGCCCGGCGTGAAACGACGCAGCAGGGGCTCTCGCCTTTGGCCCTGGAAACGGCGGTGTTGCTCGCTGCTGGGCAGCGCCGTTTCCAGGCTGCCGGATGGCAGCTCTAGGTGTCGCTCGATCAGCGGCACCATGGTGCGCAGGTAGGTGGCTTCCGGTAGACGGTCGCGCCAGCCTCGCTCTAGGGCCTCCAGCACTGCTGCGCTGATGCGTGTTTGCAGGGCGAGGTCCCGCAGGCTCAGGCCCCGTTCCTCGCGCCGCAGCCGCAGCCGCTGGCCTGCTGCCAGCAACGGATCAGCCGGAGCCTCGGCAGGCCCACTTGGGGCCGCTGATTGACTAGGGCGCCACCAGCCACCAGGGCGCCACCAGCGGCCAGGGCGGCCTCGCGGGCGCTTTGGTGGCAGCGGAATTGAGGGGCTCAGGGTGGGGGCGTGGGATTAAGCAGTTGCCATTCTTGGCGATCGAGGCGCCGCCAGCGACCTTCGGGCAATGCGCCCAGCTGCAGGGGGCCGATTGCCAGCCGCTGCAGATCGAGCACGGGGTGGCCAAGGGCCTCGGCGGTGCGCCGGATCTGACGGTTGCGTCCCTCTCCCATCCGCAGTTCGATTTCGGTTGCCTGGGGGCGCCTTTGAATCAGCACCAGCCCCACCGGTTGGCTGGCCTGGCCATCAAGGGGCACTCCGGCAGCCCAGCGCTCCAGCACCCGGTCCTCCGGTTGGCCCTTCACCCACACCCGGTAAGTCTTGCGGTGGCCGTAGCGTGGATGGGTGAGCCGCAGGGTCACCTCCCCCTGGTTGCTGAGCAGCAGGGCGCCGCGGCTGTTGGCATCGAGCCGGCCCACCGGGTGGAGTCCACTGCCGTGGCGCAGTTCGGCTGGCAGCAGGTCCAGCACGGTGGTTCGCCCCTCGGGATCGTGGCAGCTGCAAACCACTCCCACCGGTTTGTTGAGCAGCAGCAGTAGGGGCTGGGGCCGGGCCGCCAGGGGCTCTCCCCGCACGGTGATGCGATCGCGCTCGGGGTCGGCCCGATCGCCCAGCTGGGCCACGGCACCATTTACCTGCACCAGGCCTTGGTCCAGCAGCTGTTCTGCCTGTCGACGGGAGCAGAGCCCGGCGTTGGCTATCAGTTTTTGCAGCCGTTCAGTGGGCATGCCACCCATGTTCGCCCTTAAAAAGAATGGTAGGTTTGCGAAACCAAAGAGTTTCGTAAACCGGCTAGCCATGTCAGCCCTGCCCGTTCTTGGCTCCAGCCCCAGTGCCGGTGCTGTCTCGGCCCAATCAGGTGGCGACCTGGTGCGTAGCTACCTGCGGGACATCGGGCGAGTGCCGCTGCTGTCCCATGAGCAGGAGATCACGCTGGGTCGCCAGGTGCAGGAGCTGGTGGGTTTAGAGGAGCTGGAGTTGGAGCTGGAGGTGCGACTGGGCAACAAGCCAAGCCAGGCGGAGTTGGCCCAGGCTGCTGGTCTGAGCGCGCCATTGCTTAAGAAGCGCT